>CAZMZK010000150.1:0-1544 GCA_964570705.1 uncultured Micavibrio sp. | reverse complement strand
AAGAAATGCAATCCGGCTTTGATTTGCCATAGCGCAGCAATTCTGCCGCCACATTCGGACTCATATGATCATAGGCCGCACGGTAAGCACTGCGTCCTAACGGAGAGGAAAGGCCTTGTTCTTCGGAATAATGGGCGCTTCGGCCCTGATTGTCTTTTAATGTCATTATTTGTTCACTCGGTTTCAAAATCCGCCACCTATTCGGACATGCTGGCGAAAAAAGGGTTCATACACAGAAAAATCCGATATGTCTTCAGGATTTATTCTAATCAGAAAGCGTTAACAGGTCATTTAACATCGATCAGTTGTTATCCTGCAGGTTATAAAACCAGGGAAGGAAAGGAATCCATTAAAACTTCTTTGAAAAAGAAACATTTTTCGTCTAGTGTATTTACCTCAACGATAGAAAGATTTTTACCATGATGAAGACCGTCAAAGACATTCGTACCGATTATTTGGGTTATTTTGAAAAACAAGGCCACACCATTGTGCCGTCCAGCTCTTTGGTTCCAAACAATGACCCGACCCTGATGTTTGTCAATTCGGGCATGGTGCAATTCAAAGACGTCTTTACCGGCAAAGAAAAACGCCCCTATACCCGCGCCACCACAGCCCAAAAATCCGTGCGCGCCGGCGGGAAACACAATGATCTGGACAATGTCGGATATACCGCCCGTCACCACACGTTTTTTGAAATGCTGGGGAACTTCTCGTTTGGCGATTATTTCAAACCGGATGCCATTCCCTTTGCATGGGATGTCGTGACCAAAGTATTGGGGTTACCACCGGAAAAACTCTGCGTTACCGTCTACCACGACGATGACGAAGCCGCGACTATCTGGAAAAAAGTCTCCGGCTTTTCCGACAGCAAAATTATCCGCATCAATTCGATGGATAATTTCTGGATGATGGGCGACACCGGCCCTGCGGCCCGTGTTCGGAAATCTTTTATGATCATGGCGATAAAATCTGGGGAGGCCCTCCCGGATCCGCGGAACAGGATGGCGACCGCTTTATTGAAATCTGGAATCTGGTGTTCATGCAATACGAGCAACTGGCTGATGGCAACCGCGTGCCGTTGCCCAAACGATCCATTGACACAGGGATGGGTCTGGAACGCGTGGCGTCCATTCTGCAAGGCAAACAAAACAATTTCGACATTGATATTTTCCAGGCCATCATCAAACATTCGGCTGACCTGACGGGCGTTGCGCCTGACGGAGCACAGGTTGCCTCGCACCGCGTCATTGCCGACCACTTGCGCGCCGCTACTTTCCTGATTGCCGATGGTGTTATGCCATCGAACGAAGGGCGTGGGTATGTTCTGCGCCGGATCATGCGCCGTGGGATGCGTCATGCGCATTTGCTGGGCGCCAAAGATCCTCTGTTGGTCAAACTCTTCCCCACCCTGCAAACCATGATGGGCGAGGCCTATCCGGAACTGTATTCCGCGCAGGCCCTGATTTCCGAAACCTTGCGGATGGAAGAAACGAAATTCAAACAAACGTTGGATCGTGGTCTGAAACTGTTGGATGACGAAACCG
>CAZMZK010000149.1:0-1631 GCA_964570705.1 uncultured Micavibrio sp. | reverse complement strand
AGTCCCGTCTTCGATTTTAATCCATTCATGGTCTTTGGTGTATTTGATGTCCATTATTCTATTTCCCCATCTTTGTTCGTGGTTGTACAAATGGCATTTTGGCAACGCGGGCGGGAAGTGGTGTACCACGCACGACCACAGACACATCCGTCCCTTCCGCCGCATATTCACTCGGGACATAGCCCTGCCCGATCGCGTGTTTTAAGGTCGGAGAGAATCCTCCACTCGACAACACGCCAATTTTAATCCCCTCTTTATTCAAGATGTCCGCTCCTTCACGGGCGATCCCTTTATCCAACAAGACGATCCCGACACGCTTCCGGTGCGGAGGAGCAAAATCGGCGACCCGGTCTTTGGCCATCACCCACGCCAGATCGGCCTCTAACGGCGATGTCGTGGCATCAATATCATGTCCATACAGGCAATATCCCATTTCCAGACGCAGAGAATCCCGCGCCGCCAACCCGATCGGCTTCACCCGATCATCGGCGAGCAATGCAGTCCACAGCGCGGGGGCATCGGCCGCAGGCACCGAAAGTTCGAACCCGTCTTCACCCGTATAGCCCAACCGCGAGACAAACATCGTATAGTTACGATACCACAACCCCATATACGGCACGGCAGAGAGATCAATCCCCAGCACATCCCGCATCACCGATTCCGACTGCGGCCCCTGCAACGCCAGCAAGGCCCAATCTTCGAAATAAGTGAATTCCAACGCGGCAGGAAGGTGCGATTTTATCCACGCAATATCTTTCTCTTTGCAGCCCGCATTGATCACCATGTGAAAATCATCCACGCCGGTTTTGGTCACCATCAGATCGTCGATGATCCCGCCATCCGGATTGACCAGAACAGTATATTTGGCTTTATTGATGGGAAGTTTTTCAAACGAGGATGGGGTAAGGCTCTGTAAAAAATCTTGCGCACCCACGCCCTTTATCGCCACCTGCCCCATATGCGAGACATCGAACAATCCGGCCGAGCTGCGCACCCATTCATGCTCTTTCAATACGCCCAGATCGTAATACAGCGGCATATCATATCCCGCAAATTCGCCCATTTTTGCGTTTAACGCAACATGCTGTGCATGAAGTGGTGTTGTTTTCATACCACGACTCTCCTGTTGCCTAAATCTATCATACAGGCAGGCATAAACCTATCCCCAAAGAGACAAAATTGATCCTGTGCTCGTCATCCCGTTGGGCGTTCCGACAGGAACGCTTGCACAAACGGAATGACGGATGTAACGCTTTTCAGCAGACGGCTAGGCCACGATTTCGAAATCTTCGGTCACAGGATTGGCCAGCAATTTCTGGCACATCTCTTTCAGACGATCTTTGGAGGTTCCGTCCGGCACATCGATCTCGATAAACTTGCCCTGACGGACATCCCCGACCTCGGCAAATCCCAAACTGTGCAACGCGCTTTCAATCGCTTTGCCCTGTGGATCCAACACACCTTTTCTCAAAGTAACTTTTACAACTGCTTTCATAGTTTCTTTCCTTTACTGTAAACGAAACACTGTCAACGTAACACTTATTTCCATGGCTTGGTCGGAGCGGATTTATTGATACTGCGCAATTTCCGTTCCCGTGCCAATTCGTTTTCAATCTCGCCAAGGGATGCGG
>CAZMZK010000148.1:0-1706 GCA_964570705.1 uncultured Micavibrio sp. | reverse complement strand
AGGAATGCCCCGATATGGAGCTGGAAGTCTTTGTTCACGGCGCGTTGTGCATTGCTTATTCTGGCCGGTGTTTGTTGTCGGGATATTTTACCCACCGTGATTCCAACCAGGGCGTTTGCACCAATTCGTGCCGTTGGAAATATGACACAACCGAAGCACAGGAAACCGAAAGCGGCGATATTCTCCCGAAAGGCGTTCTGGAACGTCCGGAACTCTTTTCCGAAGGCGGGCAAGAACGTCATCCTCTGGCCGACAAAATGTATTTTCTGGAGGAAGAGCAACGCAAAGGGGAATTGATGCCGGTGTTCGAAGACGAGCATGGCACCTATATCATGAATTCCAAAGATTTGCGGGCGATCGAGCACATTCACCGCTTGGTGGATATTGGCGTGGATTGCCTGAAAATCGAAGGCCGGACCAAATCGCATTATTACGTGGCGCGCACGACTCAAGCCTATCGTAAGGCGATTGATCAAGCGGTGGCGGGCGAACCTTTGGATCCAAAATTGATCGGGGTGCTTGAAAATCTGGCGCATCGGGGCTATACGGATGGATTCTATCAACGCCACCACACGGCGGAACACCAGAATTATATAACCGGAGCCTCGCAAACCCATAAGCAGGAATTTGTGGGCGAAGTCATCGGGCGCGATGCCGATTGGTTGACCGTGGATGTGAAGAACAAATTCGCGCTGGGCGATCGTCTGGAATATATCCTGCCATCGGGCAAGAATATCGAGTCGGTTCTGACCGTGTTAAAAGATGACAAAGGGCAGGACATTCCCGTGGCAGCAGGGAACGGCCACATTGTCCGCATTCCCGCCAACGACATTGACGGGGACATCGTCCTGATCAGCCGGTTTTTGTAAGTTATACTCTGTTCATGAAACCACCCGAAAGTTTTCCTCCTCACCCCTCCCTTTCCCAAGCCTCTTTCACTGGGGGAGATGGCAATGCAGGTTTAAGGCTGTAGGCCTTTAGCTCGAGTCGGCTGAGGGAGAAAATGCCATTTATCCATCAAAAAATTTAGGTCACTTCTAAAAACCCTTATCGTCATACCAGCGGAAGCTGGTATCTCTTTGATTTCAAAAGATTCAAGATTCCGGCTTTCGCCGGAATGACGGGTTTTTAGAGGTGACCTTTACTCATTTTATGTGACGCAAGCTATATGTCAGGATAGTGGGAAGATTTGTTCCGTTTCTAGGGGCGTTCCCGTTATCGTGGCACATGATTTTTTCGAATATACGGGAGAAATTCCCCTGACAGTATCAAACATTTTCGAGATACTGAAAGGGCAGGGCGCGGATAACGTAATTGGTGTTCCCCTTGATCTGAGACAGCTTTTTTTTGCTACGACTGATGGGCGTTTATCTTTTTATAGGTTTTGGCGGCAGGATAGCCACGATATGCCCCCCAATTCCAGAGCTCCAACATGATAGGACCGAGGTGTCTTAACCTCACAAGCAGGATTTGTGAGGCGCAAAACATTATGGCGGTCGTGGTGTCTGTGGCGTGTCATCAATTGACAGATTTTGTGACGAGAAGCGCAGAAATGTGCGGTTCGCAGTCCAAAAGATTATAAGTGATGACACGCCCTAGGTTATAACACAATATTTCCAATTGTAACAATCGCATAAAGGTTTTATAAAGGCGCATGATTGCGATTCAAGAAAAAGCGGGGTGGGACTTTTCCCCCAAGGGTTCCT
>CAZMZK010000147.1:0-1738 GCA_964570705.1 uncultured Micavibrio sp. | reverse complement strand
CCATGTCTTTCAGGCTTTTGCCGATGGGATCCACCAGATCCGCCACAGCCTTTTGCCGCCGCTCCAGATCAAAGGCGCTGTCTTTTTGCGATTGTTTCAATTTTTCTTCGGCCATGTGCAGAAATTGTTCTTGCGATTTGCGCAGCGATTCCTGGGCCAATTGGTCAAAGACATGCTGCATATAATTCTGGCCTTCTTTCATACGGGCCAAGCGGGGCAGCACGAAAGCGGCCACAGCCACCACGCCGATCCCGAATCCGATCGACAACGACACAATATCCAATGAAAATGCGTAAGCCATGGTTTTTTCCTGTAGGTTAAGAGTCCCTATTAAACCATTCCCGCTGAGGAAAGGCTATGATAAACTGGCACCATGAAACCGATTTATAATTCCCAAAGTGGTAATGTGTTTATTTATATCCTGATTGCCGTTATTTTGTTTGCGGCGCTGATGTTCGTGATCAGCAAATCCACACATCAGGAGAATAGCGCCGATGACCTGGCAACGGGACAGACGCGGGTTATGACCAGCGAGATTTTGGCTTACGCGGCGGCGGTCAATAATGCAATTGTCCAGATGCAACAATCGGGGGCGACCCCTGACCAGATTGATTTTATGTTGCCGGATGATACCAATTTCAATACAGCCCCCACTCTTTACAAATTATTCCATCCGGATGGCGGCGGCCTCAATTATAAACCTTTGCCTGCCAGGGCGGTGGCCGATAGTGGCGGAACGCCCAAGGCCGGATATTATGTCGGGCGGTTTAACTCGGTGGAATGGACCCCGACAACCGCCCATGACATTGTGTTTACGGCGTATAAACTTTCGGAATCCGTGTGCAAAGATATCAACAGGAAATTGACGGGGAGTGCCACCATTCCGGTCGTGAGCGGAGAGAGTCTGGAAAATTTGTTTATCTGGGATCATCTGCATTCCGGCACGAATGCGAATTTTATGGTGACCAATTGTGCCGCCTGCGAGGATGTGGCGGCGTTGTGCGTCGGTGACGGGGCCGGAAAATATGCGTTTTACAGTATTCTTGAGGCGCAGTAGAGTGTTGCTTTTTGCCCCCTTCATCGCCCAACTTCCCTGACCAGAGGGGCCTCCTTTGACTTTTTGTAAAAATTTGACTATGAAGAGGGGCGTTATGACCCATCTATTGTCATATTTAAGAAAGAAGATAGAGAATGAAAATTGATTCCGAAGCCATTTTGCAATTGGCCAAGCTCCTTGATGAAACCGGATTGACCGAAATCGAAGTCGCCGAAGGCGATAACCTGATTCGCGTCAACAAAGGCGGCCTGATGATGTCGGCTCAGGCAGGACAAGTCATGCATCATACCCCCAATCTGCAAGCTGTGATCCCGACGGATCCGGCAGCCCGTCAAATGGCGAATATGGCGGGTCCTGCATCGGTGGGAGCGAATCACCCCGGAGCTGTGACGTCACCGATGGTCGGCACGATTTATATGTCACCGGAACCGAATGCTCCGGCCTTTATTTCCAAAGGAGCCATGGTCAAGGAAGGGGATACCCTGTTGATCGTCGAAGCGATGAAAGTCATGAACCCGATCAAGTCCCCGAAAAGCGGCACTGTTACCCAGATTTTGGTGGATAACGGCCAGCCCGTGGAGTTCGGCGAAGTTCTGGTTGTGATTGAATAACGGATGCTGTCGTGGATGGATGATCCTTATCCGGAATCTTCCTGACACGCACATCTCCGTCACAAAAGGC
>CAZMZK010000146.1:0-1963 GCA_964570705.1 uncultured Micavibrio sp. | reverse complement strand
TGGCCAGATTTTTGGGGATGCCTTTCGCCGAGATGTTTCGCCCTTTGATATCACCGTAACGGGCAATCACCGACCCGTCATTGGCCAGAACCGTGATCGAGGCTTTGCGGTCGAATTTCGGGTTTTCAACCAGATCAGGCAACTCACGAGCATACCATGCCAAAATTCCGCCCAGAAGAAGGGCGGCCCATAATCCTAAAACAAAACACCACTTGATCATCCGGGCCAAGAGGGATGGGGATACGTTTTCTTTGTGTCTGTTATATTGTGCCATAATATTTCAGTCAGTAGCAAAATCAGACATGAAAAGCTAGGGGTATCCTTATTTTTAGAGCCAGTTTTTTATCAGAGCGTCAGCGCCAATTGCGATACGCCTGTTCATAGGGAATGAAGTGTTTCGCTGGAAACTTGAAATCAAGGACTTGAACGTGGCGCCACTTCAGGCTAGTTTGGGGGAAATACTAACCCTTCCTGATTCGTCAAAAAAAGATAAGAGATTTCCATGATTAGAGACCGCGATCCCATCGACGTATATAACAATTACCTTGTTCCGACTGTGATTGAGCAAACGGCACGGGGTGAGCGTGCGTTTGACATTTATTCCCGTTTGTTAAAAGAACGGATTATTTTTCTGGTCGGCGGTGTGAATGACAATGTGTCGTCTTTGATCTGTGCCCAGTTGCTGTTTCTGGAGTCCGAAAACCCAACCAAAGATATTTACTTCTATATCAACTCTCCGGGGGGCGTGGTCAGCTCGGGTCTCGCGATGTATGATACCATGCAGTATATCAAACCGGATGTGTCCACCGTGTGTATTGGGCAAGCATGCTCAATGGGCTCGTTCCTGTTGATGGCGGGAGCCAAAGACAAGCGTTTCTGCCTGCCGAATTCCCGCATTATGATCCACCAACCTTCGGGCGGAGCGCAGGGGATGGCTTCGGATATTGAAATTCAGGCGCAAGAGATTATCCGCTTGAAAAAGATCCTGACCGAAGCCTATGTCAAGCACACAGGCCAGAAATACAAAATTCTGGAAGAAATGATGGATCGTGACCGTTGGTTGTCGGCTGATGAAGCCAAGGATATTGGTTTGGTGGACCATGTGGTCTCCAGCCGCAACGATGTGATCAAATCGGATGAGCCAAAAGCGTAAGTCTGCCAAAAGCGTAAGTCTGTACGAGAGCGTTTCTGATGAATTTCAAAAATCCCCCATATCCACCTCTGGATGGGGGATTTTCTTTTCAGGGGAATTTGTGGAGGATTTGGTCACATGGCTGATCGTTTGAGCCAGATTCAGGCCACTTTATGGCACTGGGGTCAGGACCTGTGTGCGGGGCAACGCGAAAATCTGCTGATGGGACTATCCATTTTCCTCGGGGTGGGGTCTGCCCTGTATTTTGGGTTGAAAACCGAACCATCTGCATGGACAGTGGGCGGGGGATGTGCGGGATGTATCGCTTTATGTCTGGCCCTTTATCATCGGTACAGCCGATATCCGGAGTCGATCGCTGGGTTTTTGGCGTTGGTCATTGCCGCAGGCCTTCTGTTTATGGCTATAGGGTTTACAGCGGCCAAGATTAAAACAGACTGGGTCAAGACGCCGATGTTGGCGCGGGAAACGCGCCCCGTTATGGTGACGGGAACCATTGACACTCTGGAAGAGCAAGACGGCAGAAAAGGCCGTTTAATATATCTGCGGGATTTGCAGATTGACGACTGGCCTCTGGATAAAACCCCTGATCGTGTTCGCTTAACCGTCCGTACGGAAAGTGATGCGGTGATAGGTGCAGGTGATCGGGTGAGGCTTCTGGCGAAATTAACGCCCTTATCGCCGCCTGTGGCACCGGATGCCTATGATTTTAGCCGCCATTATTATTTTGAAGGGATCGGGGCGCTGGGCTATGCGTTGTCGGGTGTCACGGTTGTGGAGGAATCGGACCACAGTCTCTGGAATCTGGAGCAT
>CAZMZK010000145.1:0-2043 GCA_964570705.1 uncultured Micavibrio sp. | reverse complement strand
TGGCGTATTAAAATACGACACCACCAACTGGATGGTCACCGACTGGAATGTCCGGCCACAACCATAAGAGAAACAGACCCATGATCCCAGCCATCGAAAAGACTCCTGAGGGACGCGCCCTCCAACACCATCGCGCAGATTTGCATGATTTCTCTTTGGGGGATGCATTGCAAGCCCCTGATCGCTTTGCCAAATTCTCCCATACAGCCTGTGGCATTCTGTTTGATTTTTCCAAACATCTGGTCACCGATGAAACACTCATAAAACTCTGCGCTCTGGCGCGTGCACGCGGTGTCGAAGATCTGCGAGATGCCATGTTCTCCGGTGTCAAAATCAATACCAGCGAAGGCCGCGCCGTTCTGCACACCGCCCTCCGCGCTCCGGCTACAGACTCTATTTTGGTCGATGGACAAAACGTTATCCCCGACATCCATCACGTTCTGGATAAAATGCGCCAATTCTCGGATTCGGTTCGATCTGGAACGCACACCGGCCATACCGGACAGCCTATCACCGATATCGTCAATATCGGCATTGGTGGATCTGATCTGGGCCCACGATTTGTCGTGGAATCGTTATCCAGTTTTGCATCCGGACCACAGGTCCATTTCGTCTCGAATGTCGACGGGCATGATCTGAGCAACGTGCTGGCAAAACGAAATCCCGAAACCACCTTGTTTGTTGTGGCGTCTAAAACCTTTACCACGCAAGAGACCATGCAAAACGCGGCCATGGCCCGCGACTGGGTGCGCCAAAGCCTTCCTGCCGGGTCCATTGCCAAACATTTTGTGGCCCTGTCAACCAATATCCCTGCCGTCACCGCATTCGGCATTCTGGAAGAGAATATTTTTCCTTTCTGGGACTGGGTCGGCGGGCGTTATTCCCTGTGGTCAGCAATCGGATTGTCCATTGCTCTGGCGGTTGGATTTGATCATTTCCGCGCTTTGCTGGATGGAGCCCATGCGATGGACACCCATTTCCGGACAACTCCGTTAGAGCACAATATTCCGGCCCTGATGGGATTGTTGGGAGTCTGGTACACCAATTTCTGGGACTACCGCGCCCATGTAATTCTACCCTATGACACACGGCTGGGAAAAATGGCCAAATTCATCCAAGAAATGGACATGGAGTCACATGGCAAAGCTGTCGATCGGAATGGACATCCTGTACCATTTACCACCGGCCCCGCAATTTTCGGGGAAGCCGGAACCGACAGCCAGCATTCCTTTATGCAATGGGTGCACCAATCGCCCATGGTCACTCCTGCGGACTTTATCATTGCCAAAACACCGGCGCATTCTCTGGCACAGAACCACACATTATTGATGGCCAATTTTCTGGCACAAACCCGCGCCTTGGCGATTGGGCAAACTCTGGAAGAAGCGGGCGGTGATCCCTCCCGTGTCTTTACCGGAAATCGTCCTACCACCAGCATGATTTTACCGGAACTGACCCCGTATACCTTGGGCGCCTTGATCGCCGCCTATGAACACAAAGTGTTTGTCCAAGGCGCCATCTGGAATCTCAATTCCTTTGACCAACCAGGAGTCGAACTGGGCAAGAAACTGGCCGCGCCCCTCGCCGACGCCCTGTCCGGAAAAGGGCCAGAAGCCAAATTTGATGCATCAACACAGGGATTGATGTCCTTCCTGATCGCATAAATGCCATAGAAAAATCCCCGCTGCTCGCGGGGATTTTCCAAGATCTTCCTGTTACAAAAAACAGAAGCCATAGCCTAAGCGGCCACGCTAGCGGTTCCTTTCAGATCAGCACAGGCTTTCTGAATGCGCGTACACGCCTCAACCAAAGCCTCGGTCGATGTCGCATACGAAATGCGGAAATATGGTGACAAGCCGAAGGCTTCTCCATGAACAGCCGCGACCCCCACCGTTTCCAACAGATAGGTCACAAAATCTGCATCGCTGGAAATCACTTTCCCTTCCGGCGTCGTTTTTCCGATACATCCGGCACATGACGGGTACACATAAAACGCGCCTTCCGGTTTCTGACAGGTAATCCCTTCGGCCGCATTCAGCATAT
>CAZMZK010000144.1:0-2051 GCA_964570705.1 uncultured Micavibrio sp. | reverse complement strand
TTGAAAATATGTCCACATTACAGATTGCCCTGAAAGAAATGATTGGTATCATGGCCTATACTTTGACAGGAAAGATACATGCCCATGATTAGCGCAGGCCGATTTTTACCCTTCTTGATTCTCACGATTCTGTCCTGTGCGGTCGCTCGTCCGGCGCAGGCCGCTAACTCTGCGGATAATTTTTCTATCTGGCTGCACGGATTCCGGACAGAGGCTTTGGCCGCAGGTGTCACCCCCGCCACATTTGACACCGCCTTTCAAGGGGTTGTCCCGATTGCCAAAGTCATCGAACTGGATGGGCGGCAACCCGAACGCACACAGCGTGGCTTTGCGACCTATCTGAAAAACGTCATGACCCAGAAACGCATTGATCAGGGGCGGACATCGATGGAACAAAATCGCGCGTTGTTGCGCTCTGTCACGCAGGCCTATGGCGTGCCGCCGGAAATGGTGGTGGCGTTATGGGGGATCGAGACCAGTTATGGCCAGAATACAGGAAATTATGATCTGGTCTCCGCATTGGCCACCCTTGCCTGGGAAGGGCGCCGCGCCAGTTTTTTCAAAAAGGAATTGATTGCGGCCTTGTTGATCTTGCAAGGTGGTCATATTGACCGGGCCGCGTTTAAAGGGTCCTGGGCCGGAGCCATGGGGCAGAACCAGTTTATGCCATCCAGTTGGCAACGTTTTGCCGTTGATTTTAACGGAGACGGGCATAAGGATATCTGGACAAATCGCGGCGATGTGTTCGCATCGTCCGCCAATTATCTGGCCACCAATGGATGGAATCGAGCCTTGAAATGGGGATGGCCGATCGAGTTGCCCACAGGACTAAATGCCCATAAATCCCAAAAATCTTACACAGAATGGTTGCAATCCGGTGTGCGTTTCAAGGGGCGTTTGCCATCAATTCCCGCGGCAACGCCTTTGACTCTCGTGATTCCGGATGGGGGGGACGGGCGCGCCTATCTGGTCAGCCGGAACTTTGATGTGATTATGTCATGGAACAGATCGACATATTTTGCTTTGACAGTCGGATTGCTGTCTGATTTGGTAGCCCAATCGTCCACCGGAGCCGATGAGATGGCTCCCTCTTATAACGAGTAAGATATGATAAAATATTTTCGCGTGATTGCCCTTGTGTGCGGATCGACTTTTCTGCTGTCGGCCTGTTCGGAAATCGAACTGGGGTCGCACATGTACAAAAAATATGCGAACAGCAACACGGCCTCCAAAGGCAATTTCAAAGTGGGTAAGCCCTATACCGTTCAAGGAACGACTTATTATCCTGAAGAAACCTACGATTATGTCGAAACGGGGATTGCCTCGTGGTACGGGCCCGGGTTCCACGGGGGAAAAACCGCCAGTGGCGAAGATTATAACCAGAACGAATTAACAGCGGCGCACCGCACGTTGCAAATGCCGTCTTTGGTACGTGTCACCAATCTGGGCAATGGAAAATCGGTGGTGGTGCGGGTGAATGACCGTGGGCCTTTCGCCAAAAACCGGATTATTGATGTGTCTGGCAAGGCGGCCAACCTGTTGGGGATGGTCGGCACCGGAACTGCCCGGGTCAAATTGGAATTGCTGGCAGATGAAAGCCGTGCCTTAAGCACTATGGCCAAAAATGGCCGGACAACCAAGGGCGTCGAAGTGGCGTATAACCAAACAGGCCAATTGCCCTCGGGATATGTTGCGCCGACTGGCCCCGTGGCCTCTGATTTCCCATCCAGCGAATCGGGTCTGGCCCAAACAGCCCAGATCGATCATGTTCCGGGGCATTTCCAGAATGGCCGCTTCTACCCCAATCCTGTGGTTCAGCAAGTCCCCGTCAAACCGACCGTGCTCTACGTACAGGCCGGAGCCTTTGGCCTGAAGGATAATGCGGATCGTCTGGCGGCCAAATTGGGGGGCATCACCAAAACTTCGGTGGAGCCCGTGGCCTATGCCGGAAAAACTTTGTACAAAGTTCGTCTTGGCCCTCTTGACAATGTCGGTGCAGCCGATAGGGTCATGGCCAAGGTTTTGGCAAGCGGTCAGTCCGATGCCATGAT
>CAZMZK010000143.1:0-2053 GCA_964570705.1 uncultured Micavibrio sp. | reverse complement strand
CTCTTCTGTCCACATACCTGGCCTCCTTTTCCTCTCATCACTATTGAATCATAACCCACTCTTTTGATTCAATTAGTTTCTGAACGGACACTCAGAGAAACCAGCCTCAGGATCGAGAAGCATCTTAAAGAAAGCCTGAATACCTTCTAAAAATTTTGCGCCCCATTCCTTTCCCGAATCAGCATTAAGATGCCGCGCATAATACCCCAAGGCGGCTGAAAATTGATGGACTCTCCCCTCCAAAAGCTTATCTTCCGAAGCAAACCCTGCAATCATCCTGTCGATTGCCTCTTCTATTGACGGTACCTGAAGCTCAACGTGCTCACTCATTTTCATTCTACCCTTGCTGATAAATCCCGATATTACGCAAACCAAATCATGTTTTCATATTCCGCGCAAGATGATTCCGACAATCATCCCAAACCCCAGTCCTTCATTGCGCGAACCGCACCCCGCGCAACGTCTCCGACAAAGCGGTCATTTTGTTTTGCCTGAAATAGGTCTCTCGCCACGGCAGCAACGGCAGCTGTTCCCGCATAATCATTAAACTCTGCTTTAAATCCCCGCAAATCCCTAATTGGGGTATAGCGAAGTCCCCCCGTTCTTGCCCCCGATACAAAAGCGGGCATATCTCCTTGCAAAGAAACCAGAACACAGGTGTTACTTCGAAGAAACTCGGGTATGTTCTCTCTTTGGTCTGGAATAATCCGACCCGCAAACGGGCGGAGCAGGTTTGCTAACTCGGGTGAGTCTTTCAGACGGGGATGGTTCAGAAATGAAATAAACCCCTCGCAGCACAGATGCCGCGCCAGTCTCTCTTCTGGACTGCCAGGATTTTTGCCATAAAGCCCATCCTCTTGACTTCTAAGGATCAATTTTACCGGGTCAATAAGGGCCTTGATATCCCCGCCCATATCCAGATAATCACGTGCCAAACGTCCAAAGTTATCCGGAGATTGGGATGCCGGAGTCAATGCCTGCGCCAAAAAAGGCAGAGCTCCCTGAATAATCGCTGAGTTATGTGTATTTTTTATAACAGACGCAGGTCTCAGGGCATAAAAAGCCCCGCCGTGAACCTCACGAAGAACAGCCTCAAGAAATAATGGGATCGCTTCTAAAAATTTCGGAATAACATCCCGTGCATCCCCCACCAACTCAGCAAAAAATTTCATCCTTGAGGTGGCAAGATCTTGTTCCTTGGTAGCACTCTGAAGATACTCCGGCAAATAACTCAAGGCATTTGATAAGGCCCATTCTCGGCGTTGAAGTGTCTCATCTTCTAAACGCACCACATCAAGCATTTGGCTTATTTTTGTGACCAGCTCTTGAATACTATTCCCAGTGTCTAGACTTCCAATCTTACTCATTCTATCCTCGCCAATAAATCCCAATATTACGCAAACAAAATCATGTTTTCATATTCCGCGCAAGAGATATTTGGGCCCATTCTGTGGCAACGCCGCACTACAAATTAAACCTTTTGTGATAGAATCATTCAATGACGATGGAGCCACATATTTCGCCACGCATTTCCTTTGAATTTTTCCCCCCGAAAACAGCGGCGGCGACAGAGGCATTGCTGGCTGCGGCTGCGGCATTGCGGGCCCTCACCCCTGATCTTGTCACCGTTACCTTTGGCGCAGGTGGATCCACACGATCCGGTACATTCGAGACAGCAAAATTGTTAAAAGAGCGTCTGGGGCTCACCGTCGGGGCCCATATCAGTTATTTTGCCACCCCGAAACCCGACTTATTTGCCTATGCCGACCAATTATGGGACGCAGGGATCCACCATTTGGTTGTGCTGCGCGGCGACATTCCTGCTGGCGCCGACCCTGCCGCCTATGACAACGCCGATTATTTCCAGATGACCAGCGATTTTGTCGAAGGATTGCTGACCCGACATGATTTTGATATGTCGATTGCCGCCTATCCGGAAAAACATCCCGATGCCGTGTCCATGGCCGAGGATATTCGGGCTTTGAAATTAAAATGCGGGGCCGGTGCCAAACGCGCCCTGACCCAGTTTTTCTTTGATATTGCGACGTTTTCC
>CAZMZK010000142.1:0-2069 GCA_964570705.1 uncultured Micavibrio sp. | reverse complement strand
CGGCGATTTTCGTGAGACACTTGATACCGCATTGACGGTCGACATGATTTACGGCACTTTTTTCTACCACCTCATGAGCAACCCCAACCCTCTCGACCAGAATTTTGCGAACAGCATCATCATGGAAGCTTTAAGGATGTGCAAATAAAATGACCGAAGACACCACCACCCCGACCGATTCTGTGGCAAAACTTGATACACGTGATACCCCGTCTTGCGGATTGTACATCATCTTGCAAGATACGGCGGATCACGAAAAGCAAGCGTTTAAACTTGCGCAAGCTTTGCATGCGGCCAACCGGTTCTCCAGCTATAGTCTGAACCGCCACGTTGTCGAATATCGCCCTTCCTCCCAATATCCTGCCACCGAAGCAGAAGTGCGTGCGTATCAAGAAGTGTGTGTGCGCAATGGATTTATTTTTCTGATCCATGACGATGCCCATCTGGCGAGAACCGTGAATGCAGACGGAGTGCTTTGCTCCAGCATTCAAAAAGCCACCGAAGCCCGCAAATTGATGGATGAAGATTCCATCATTGGCCTCCGTTGCTGCACGAAATCGGCAGCCCAATCGGCGGTGGCTCTGGAGTTTGATTTTATCACCATTTATTCCGACAAGCACGGCGACACGTTGATGGATATTCTCCATTGGTGGACCACCGCGACAGATAACCCCATTGCCGTAGAAGGCGCGTTTGATCAGGAAAATTGCCAAAGCTTCGTCCACGCCGAAGCCACGTTTATTGACTCCTCCTATCACATCTGGACCCACCCATCGGGCAATGTCATGCAGGGTGTTGTCAATATGATGGATGCGTTTGAACGGTATAAACCCGCCGTTAAAAACCTGAATTAACTTTTAAAAGACTCTTTCGTGATGTTCGGGATGTTTGAAGAGATTTAAAAGGTCTTCACGGCGTTCACAAAATCGTCTTCGTCATACAGAGAAAGTGTGGCGTCCGGTGATGGGGCTTCATCTCTAACAAGGCGGCGTTGGATAACCGTGATCCCTGCTTTATGGGCGGCGGTCACCCCATAGGGATCATCTTCGATCGCCAGACAGTCGTCTTTGGCAATGGCATGGCCTACGAGTTCTGCCATTTTATCTATCGCGCTGAGATAGGGGGTGGGGTCGGGTTTCCGGTTCGCATAATCTTCTTTGCACCATGTGAATTCAAAATAAGGCGCGATTTTCTGGACATCCAGCATGGGTTCGACCGAGCTGCGGCGTGCGTTGGTGACAACGCATTGTTTGCAGTTGTTTTGGCGGAAATAATCCAGAGCCCACGCAACCCCCGGACGCAGGGGCAGTTCATGGATATGGGCGTGATACCAAGTATCAATTTCCAAAAGGTAATCCTGACACGAGATGTTTAATCCCAGATTATCGACCAACCAGTGCCAGTTCTGGTTGCCATTATTGTGATAAAATATGGGGCGCGTGGATTCCGGCAGGGTAAACCCGTGATGCGCCAGCACAACTTGATGCTTGCGCCAGTGCAGATCGGCATTTTCGATCAGAGTATTATCACAGTCCCAAAAGACGAAACGGGGTGGCATGAGGCATAGATCCTTGTTGTAAGAGGTGGTGTTCGGTATCACGGGCCATCAGGATAAGGCCATAGGTATCACAGGAAGAGCGCATTATTCCCACCTCCGGAATCTCCGTTCCGGAGGGCGGCGGAGGATCGAAAAATTCAACGCCGACCAGATGTTTTTTTCCCAAATTCCGGTTGTGCATGCGGGCGACCAACTCTTGCCCGATGTAACAGCCTTTGGTGTAGGAAACGGCGTGATCATCCAGATTGAGTTCGGACAGGGTGGATACACCGATCTCTGCATCACGGCTGCCGTTGGGGAGGCTTTGTGATATGCGCCATGTGTCCCAGATCCTGAACTCTTCGGGGGATGGGGCGGGGCTATGCTCGGGGGTGGCTGTCACGGTAACGGCCGCACGTAACTGATAGAGGGACAGACGGCGGGCCAGATCGGTTGTGCGGTCGCCGCCTTCGCACTGCAGGGCAAATCCATCATGCAGTGGGGTCACAAAAAAATCGTGCAGATATTTCCC
>CAZMZK010000141.1:0-2115 GCA_964570705.1 uncultured Micavibrio sp. | reverse complement strand
CAGCCGATAGGGTCATGGCCAAGGTTTTGGCAAGCGGTCAGTCCGATGCCATGATTATCGTCCAGTAATTCTCTGTTCAACTTTCTTATCGCGTGTGTATGTCCATGAAACACTTTCTTTTTTCTCTTCTGGCTCTGCTTCTCTTTTCGTCCGCTGCGATCGCGCAGGAAATGCAGGCTCCACAAACCGAAGCCAAGCAAGCGATTATTGTGGATTATGAAACAGGAACGGTGCTGTACGAGAAAAATGCCGATGAAAAAATGCCCACATCGTCGATGTCAAAAGTTCTGACCACCATTGTGGTGTATGACGCCATTCGTGACGGAAAATTGAAATTGGATCAAATGCTGCCGGTGAGCGAACGCGCATGGAAAATGGGCGGATCACGCATGTTTCTGGATTTGAACAGCACGGTCAAAGTCGAAGATTTGGTCAAGGGCGTCGTGATTCAATCGGGCAATGATGCCTGCGTGGTCTTGGCCGAAGGCGTTGCCGGTACCGAAGAAAACTTTGCGGAATTGATGAACCGCAAAGCGGCCGATATCGGGATGGACCATTCCCATTTTATGAATTCGAATGGCTGGCCTGACCCCAACCACTACTCGACCGCACGGGATCTCGCCAAATTGGGCGTCTATCTGATCCAGAATTATCCGGAAGATTACAAATATTATTCCGAAAAAGAATTTGTCTATAACAATATCAAACAAGGCAACCGCAACCCGTTGCTGTATAAAACCCTGGGTGCGGATGGCATCAAAACAGGCCACACCGAAGATGGTGGCTATGGCGTGATCGGCTCGGCTGTGGCCAATGGGCGGCGCATTGTGATGGTGATTAATGGCACATCGTCGATGCAGGCGCGGGCCGATGAATCCGAAAAACTGATCAAATGGGCAGAAGTCTCGTTCAAAAATATGGATCTGGTGAAAAAAGACCGTGTCGTGGCAAAAATCCCTGTCGTCTTGGGGGGGGGCGCGCGAGGTTGAAGCAAAGCCTGCCGAAGATTTGCGTGTGACCGTGCCCGCGTTTGGCAAAACACCGGCGCAAATTGCGGCGACCTATGCGGTGCCTTTGACAGCTCCGGTGAAGGCTGGCGACAAAGTGGGCAGTCTGGTGGTAACGCTGGGGAATGGCTCGACCAAGGAAATTCCGTTGGTGGCCGCAACCGATGTTGCCGAAGCCCCTTTCTTTAGCCGGATCGCTGAAAAATTCATGTTGTTGCTGGTCGGGGCTCCCAAATATCAATAATGGAAAAGGGGCTATTCATCACCTTCGAAGGTGGAGAGGGGGCCGGAAAAAGCACCCAATGCCGCCGTTTAAAATCCGCTTTGGAAGAGGCCGGGCATGACGTCGTTCTCACCCGCGAGCCGGGGGGCACACCGGAGTCCGAGAAAATTCGGGATTTGCTGGTGCAGCGGGATGGTGGTAACTGGACGCCGATGGCCGAATGTCTGTTGTTTTTTGCCGCCCGCCAGATGCATGTTGAAAAGCTGATCAAGCCAAGCTTGGCCGCAGGAAAAATCGTCATCTGTGACCGTTTCACTGACTCGACCATCGCCTATCAGGGATATGGTCATGGGTTTGATATTCGAACAATCGAACAGATTGCCCGCCTGTCTCTGGGGGATTTTCAACCGGATCTGACGTTTGTTCTGGATCTTCCTGTGGCCGAAGGATTGGCACGATCATTGCGCCAGAAAGAGGGCGCGGCGGGGCGGGAAAATACCGAAGACCGTTTTGAAAAGTTGCACATGGAATTCCATGAAAAACTCCGCGCCGGATTTCTGGATATCGCACGTAAAGCTCCCTCACGGTGTGTCATTGTGGACGCGTTCCAGCCAGTGGAGGATGTGTATCGCGTGATGACGGAGACAGTTCGGCAAAGAATATAATACGCATAAATTTAAACCGCCATCGAATTGAAACACACGGGATAGCGAACCATGCTCTTTGACGATATGGAAGATGATGACGATAAGATGTTCGACGATATGGATGCGTCGGATCTTGTTGATGCGCCTGCTGAATCGGCAGAGATTCCTGTTCCGCGCGCCACGGCTACATTGATCGGGCATCGGGCGATCGAACAGCAATTATTGCATATGTTGGATC
>CAZMZK010000140.1:0-2158 GCA_964570705.1 uncultured Micavibrio sp. | reverse complement strand
ATCATATCGATTCTGACCAATCAATTTCCTTCACTATAAATCGAGGGGTGGTAAGTTTTTTCTTTCTTTTCTGGTCATTTGGAAAAAATCCCATTATGTTGGGAGAATTATGACGGAGTTTATCGAAACGGAGGAAGGGCTGCGGTGGCGCGATTTGGCGACACAGGCACAAGGGGGGAATGCAGCCGCATACCGCTCTTTGTTGTCCGAATTGGTTCCGATGATCCGGAGGGCGATTGTCAAATCGCTTCCCAATCCGCAAAATGCCGATGATGTGGTTCAGGAAATTCTGATGTCGGTTCATAAGGCCTTGCATACCTATGACCCTCATCGTCCTTTTTGGCCGTGGATCCATGCAATTATCCAGTTCCGCAAGGCTGATTATTTGCGCCAATACTATGCACAACACGATAATTCCAAGCTATCCCTTGATGATCCGGATACGCCGGACTATCTCATAACCAGTGGTCCAAATGGCACAATTAAAGATATCGAAGATGCGTTTGAGGCATTGCCGGATCAGCAGAAGAAAGTCGTCGAGTTAATGAAAATCAAGGGCTATAGTGCCGAGGAAGTTTCGCAGAAAACAGGAATGTCTGTCTCTGCGGTTAAGGTTTCTGCGCACCGTGCTCTGCAAAAAATAAAAGATAGATTATAAAAGGGGCCGTTCGGATGACCGACCGCGATATTGATAAGACCATTGAGACATTGTGCAACGACTTGAAACCCGTGGCCTGTTGCAATCCCACCCGCAATAGTCTGGTATGGATTTTATTGGCTGTGTGCTATACTTCGGCAGTGGCTCTGACCATTGGATTCCGGCATAATATTGCCCAAAGTATGGGGCGGGAAGATTTTGTTTTCGAACTTTTGTTGGCGTTTGCGATCGGGATAAGTGCATCGTTTATGACGTTTTGGTTGAGCGTTCCCGATTCCGAGAAATATAAAAAATTTCTCGCCATCCCGTTTACGCTTTTGGGCGTGCAAATTATTTGGGTTCTGGACCGCGTTTTCTTTGAAGGATTGGGCGATATTCGCGAGAATTGGTTATCAACCTGTTGGATGAATGCTGTTTTACATACATCTTTGCCTGCTTTGGCAGTGGTTTTGCTTATCCGCAAGAGCGGAGCCACCGTTGCGCCGTGCCTGATGGCGACCTGTGCGCTTTTGGCTGTCAGCGAGTTTGGCTGGATCGGCATGCGTCTTGTGTGCCCGAAAGATAACGTGGGGGAAGCGTATTTGTTGAACTTCCTACCGTATGTCGTGATTGGCGTTGTGTTAGGGTTCGTGGCTAAAAAACTCTTCCGTTGGTAATTGCGAAGTCATATTCAAGGAAGCGGGTATTGTCCCCCCATAAAGTGTTCTGTTTTTTCCTCTGTATAGAATCTTAGCAGCTCCTGGGCTTCATTTATATTGCCGCGCAGTGCGGCTTCCATCGGGGTTTCACATTGATAGAGAAAACCAGATGCTGACATATTTTTATCTTTGATTAGAAACACAATCTCGGCAAGTTTCCCTGTAAGACATGCGAAGTTTAACGCATATGCATTAATGTGGGAGTCGACTTCTTTTTCTTTCATAGAGGAAAGAGGGGAGTTAACGAGATAGTCAATATGCTCAGGTGCAGAAATTGTAACATTGTTGTCTGGTGATATAAAGGGTTGTAATTGAGTTGAGACAGGATGTTTGTCTAGGTCCCAGACATTAAAATCGATGCCATATTTTTTTAGCAGGCACGCAATCTCACTTTGATTTTGGGCAGGTTGATAATCCATCAGGGCATAAAGAGGCGCACTTTTTACACCGTAGCAGCCGTCTGCAGGAATTTGTCTCTCTTTCAAAAGGTATTCGGCAAAACTTAGATCCTTGGTTGCTATCGCGTAAGATAGGGCCATTACCCCGATATAAGTGGAGCATTCGTCAGAGTTAAGTCGGCGCAAGGCTTGGAGCTTTCGCTCTTCCTCAAAACTTAGTGTAGGATGTTTATCTGCTTGTCCAAAAATTCTTGATAAGAAGTTGCGGATCCTGAAAGTCATGATTGTATGCCTTGCTATATTCTTGTTGTTATGGCAACTTAGTGTGGGGTAAAAAAAATTGCAAGAAATACTTTGTTCGGAGATCCCCCCTTTTAATTATTTGGTAATTCGGTTAGGTTAAG
>CAZMZK010000139.1:0-2185 GCA_964570705.1 uncultured Micavibrio sp. | reverse complement strand
GATAGGCATTGCGGGATGACAGGGCCAATCCCGACTCTTCCCGAATGGTTGGAACGCCGATGATGTTGGTGGGAATGGCCAAATCCCGTTGCAGGGTCTTAATGACCTGCAGTTGTTGGTAATCTTTCTCGCCGAAAAAGGCTTTGTCCGCGCCAACCAACAGCAACAGGCGCGTGACAACGGTGGCGACACCGGCAAAAAAATGCGGGCGGAACTCGCCTTCCAAAGGTTTGGCGATATCTCCCACCGCAACCGTTGTCTGGAAATTATCCGGATACATGACTTCCACTGACGGGGCAAAGACGGCCTGCACACCGATTGTGGCCAACAGGGCGGCATCCGTGGCGATCTGGCGCGGGTAGCGGTCAAAATCCTCATGCGGGGCGAATTGTTTGGGGTTCACAAAAATGCTGACGATGCATTCATCGCACTCGGATAACGCCGTGCGGGCCAAGGTCAAATGCCCCTCATGCAAGGCCCCCATGGTGGGCACAAAGCCGATGGTTTTTCCGGCGGCGCGCCGTGCGGCCATATAAGATTTCAATGCGGCAATTGTGGTGATCATTTCAGGCATAGTTTCAGGCAAAGTTTCAGGCATTTTTGGTTACGTCCTTTAAGGTTTGCTCGGCTTTTTGCCAATCCGTGATATGCGGCGGAAGGCTTGGGCTGGGGTGCGGATAGCCGATCGCGCTGAGAACGGCGGCGGTGGGAACTGTGGTCTGGCTGGCGCTGTCAAAAAAACATCCTTTGACCAAGGCAATAGCGGCGACTTCGCCCTGTTTCGGGCCGGATCCCATCAGAAAACGTTGTTCGATAAAAAACCATTTATCATCCCACCCCAGAATGCGGGTGTGCAAGGTGTAGGATTGAAACGGATCAAGCGATAAACGATAACGGATTTTGGCCGAGGCCAGAATGGGCACACTTTTCTGGCGCACCATGATTTTGAACAAGCCGGAGCGCAAAATCAGATCCAGCCGTCCCAGATCCATGACGGTCAGGTATCGCCCGTTATTCATGTGCATGTTGAAATCCAGATCATTGGGCAACACGCGCAGTTTCAACAGAGAGGGCGCCAGAATATCGGCGATTTTGGGTTTGAACAAAGCCGTTATAAAGACGAATAGGACGCGAAACAATAAATTCATGTGGGGCAGTCTAAAGGGTTTTTATCCCTCAAGCAACGCATTCAATTTTAAGGCCAGTCTCATGGATCCGGAAATTTTCAATTTGCCCATCATAAAGGCAATATTGGGATCGGATTCTCCGTCCAGAATCTTGGCAAATGTATCAATCGATGTAACCAGAGTTACATCCGCGTCTTTGTGTTCGGTGGTAATGTCGATAGGGGATTGCGATGCATCCACATGGATACAACCATCGTCCCCGAAATCAAAGAGAGCGCGGTCCTGAAACCCTGTGGCATAGGCTGTTTTTTGACGGATTTTTATGATGATATCGTCAAGGGTCATTGAGATATGTCTCCTGTTATAGTAATGAAGATAGGAATGAAACACTCCCCAACTCGCATTACCATTGATACCACTGCTCTTCAAGAGAATTACACATCCTTGAGGGCGCGAGTTCCTGCCACGTGCCAGGTCGCTGCGGCAGTAAAGGCCAATGCTTATGGATTGGGGGTGGAGGTTGCCGTTCCTGCCTTGGAACAGGCCGGGGCACGGTTTTTTTATGTCGCCCATTTTTCCGAGGCCCTGGCCGTACGGACCGTCACCGCTTGCCCGATTGCCGTTCTGGGCGGCCTTCCCCAAGGCGCTGCCGCCGATTACAAACACCACAAAATCATTCCGGTTCTGAATTCGCCCGAGGATATTGCCGCCTGCCCCGCCGATCTTCCCGCCATTTGGCACATTGATACGGGCATGAATCGCTTGGGGCTTCGCACCGAAGACGTGGCAACATTGGCCAGCCGCGCCAAAGCACTCCCCATTTTAATGATGACCCATTTTGCATCCAGCGACGATGCGGCCAGCCCCTTCACAGCCGAGCAAATTCGCCGCTTTGACGCATGTATCGCGGGCCTGCCCAAACCCTTTCAACTGATCCCGCACAGTATCTGCAATTCTTCCGGAGTGTTGCGCCATCCGGAGGCCCACCGCCACCAAATTCGCCCCGGGATCGCCCTCTATGGTGGAAATCCAACGCCAGAAGCCCCCAATCCTATGCG
>CAZMZK010000138.1:0-2189 GCA_964570705.1 uncultured Micavibrio sp. | reverse complement strand
GGAAACACATCGGCGAATTCGTCTTCGCTGGTGACGTCGTATAATTCAAAACGTGGGGGAGAAATTTCGGTCATTGGGTTGGTCCTTGCTGTGGTGGAAGAGACGATTGTGTGGCGGCCGCACGATCCATGCTGATGCGGATCGCGCTATAGAAAAAGATCCCCGTTCCGATCCACAAGGTCAGGATCGCAATCATAACAGGTTTAAACAGCCGCGTCCGGTCGCCGTGAAAATGCAGGGCGACATATTGCCATGTCAGGAGCGGAGCCAATAACAGCAAGGCCGAAAACACCCCGATCACGCCGCAGATAATGGTTTCGATCCGCTTTTTCCAGATTTTTTCGTGCGGATAGGTTACGGCAATCTGGTTCCACAGATAATATCCAATGACCAGAAAACTTCCCAGAATCTCGAACTGGCCGAATTGGTGGGCTGCTGGAGCAGCATCAAAAATATCCAGGAGCGAGGTCGCCACCAGAATGGGCGCGATATAAATCAGGCGATCGCCTTGGGTCAGAGATGTCAGAGATGTCAGGGAAAAGGAGGAGGCCATGTTTTATACCTTACATCCTGCTTTCAAAAAGTTTCTGGCTTCGTCTTTGTCGAAAGGGGGGATGCGGCGAAACCGCGGGCCGGAGTAATCTCCTTCTTGAATATCCCCGTAAAACATATCTTTGGGGCGGGCAAAAATCCCTCCGCGAACGGCACACATATAGATAACAAGAGTTTCCTCTGTTTCGGTGTGCAAGGCTTCATATAGTTTGATATACAATCCGCCTTTATAGTATTGGTAGGTTTCAAATTTGGTCATTATCTATCTCTAAAGCGTCTTTTTTGATTTGGGACAGTTTATCTTTGAGATCCGGAATATCGTACCGAATGGTATCCCACAGTATTTTTTCCAATACTTCATCATATTGGTGAGCCAAAAAGTTGCGCATTCCTTTCAGTTTGTTCCATGGAATATCTGCGTATTTCGATTTAATATCTTCTGGAATTGCAGCCCCTGCTTCTCCAATGATTTCCAGACATCTCTCGACAGCACGTTGCGCCATGGTGGATCGGGAAAAGGATTCAAAATCCAATTGCTGGGTATAGGCCAGAATTTCGTCGATTGCCTCGGACATATGGCGAATGCGAAATGTCCATTTCTTTTTAGACATCTTGAGCCTCCTGCAGAATGATATCGCGTAATTCCGGTATGAGGCTAGAGGGCATTGAAATATCCACGGGACATCCCAGCTTTTCTTCTAATTCTATTTGCAATCCTCCTAAATCGAGAAGAGTGGGATCCCGATAAAATTCAATCAAGAGATCAATATCACTATCCGGGCGCGCATCCCCACGAATAACTGAACCGAACACCCGCACACGTTTCAGATTCATATCCTGAAATTTTGGTTTGAGAGCGCGGAGTTTTTCCAGAGAGGGGTGCGTGGTCATTATGCCAATGCCTCGACCAAGGATTGGAACAGGGCGGTGCCTTGGTGGCCGTTCACATGTGGAACAACGGCATTTTCAGGGTGTGGCATCATCCCCATAATGGTTTTGGTGGTATTAAAGACACCGGCAATATTGGCAACGGCTCCGTTTGGATTGGCGGCTTCCGTGATCGCACCTGTCGCGTCGCAATAGCGGAATGCGATCTGGTCATTGTCTTCCAGGGCTTTCAGGCCATTGGCATCAATAAAATAATTGCCTTCGCCATGCGCAATAGGCACTTGGATGACCTGATGTCTGGAGAAGGCATTGGTAAAGTCGGTGGTGGTGTTTTCAACGCGCAGATGCACTTGTTTGCAGATAAATTTGACCGAACGGTTATGCAGCAAAGCTCCGGGAACCAATCCGGTTTCGACCAACATCTGGAATCCGTTGCATACGGCCAACAGACGGACGCCTTTCTGGGCGCGGGCAATGACTTCTTTCATGATCGGCGAATGGGCGGCCATGGCCCCACAGCGCAAATAATCGCCATAGGAAAATCCCCCCGGCAAGACCATCAAATCGCACTCGGGCAAGGTGGATTCCTTGTGCCAGACGATGTCCGGCGCACGACCCGTCACATGGGTCAGGGCCATCTCCATATCTTTTTCGCGGTTGGTTCCTGGGAAGAGAATAATGGCTGATTTCATGGCAAGGTTCCATCGGTTATTATATATAATCTGATGGGCCGTACCCTAAAACATCTT
>CAZMZK010000137.1:0-2259 GCA_964570705.1 uncultured Micavibrio sp. | reverse complement strand
TCTGGAAGGCGATGAAGATTCGCCAGAGCAAACACCACACTTAATCCCCAAAAACTTAATCCCCCCAAACATTTGGCCACTCTTTTATAATTCATACAATCCTCTATGATTTTGTTTTCCTTTCTGTTAAAGGGTTTCTTAAAATATGTCAAATAATATTTTGTTGGCAAGCAGAGCCATTCCTTGACTTTCGCCTCCGGTCATGCGAAGACAGAGGCCAGAAAAAGGCGGTTTGCTTCGGCCATATCGGTTGACGGTCAAGTACAGGAATATCCTGCATTTCACTGTCCACCGACATCCTCGAAACCGACCCTCCTTTTTTACACCTTCGTCATCCCTGCGAAAGCAGGGATCTCATGGGTTAAGATTGAGATTCCGGCTTTCGCCGGAATGACGCATCTTTAAAAAACAACTTTGAAAGGTAAACTGTATGTTTAAAACATTCCGCAAAGAAATTGATTTTGCAGGTAAAAAAATCATTCTTGAAACTGGAAAAATCGCCCGTCAAGCCGACGGTGCTGTTATGGCCACGATGGGGGGCACATCTGTTTTGTGTACCGCCGTTGCGGCAAAATCGGTGAAAGCCGGTCAGGATTTCTTCCCTTTAACCGTTCACTATTTTGAAAAATTCTATGCAGCCGGACGTATTCCTGGCGGATTCTTCAAACGCGAAACAAAACCTTCGGACGCGGAAACATTGATTGCCCGTCTGATCGACCGCCCGATTCGCCCTCTGTTCCCGGAAGAATTCCTGAACGAAGTGCAAATCGTTTGTACCACCATGTCGCATGACGGCGAACATTATCCGGATATGCTGGCCATGATCGGTGCGTCTGCCGCTTTGTGCATCGCTGGCGTTCCATTTATGGGCCCGGTTGCCGGATGCCGCGTCGGGTACAAAAACGGTCAATATGTGATCAACCCAAGCATCTCGGAAATGGAAGGCTCTGCGCTGGATCTGGTTGTTGCCGGTACCACCGAAGGCGTTCTGATGGTTGAGTCCGAAGCCAAGGAATTGGATGAATCGACCATGCTCGGCGCTGTTATGGCTGGCTGGAACGCGTTCCAACCTGTGATCCAGGGAATTATCGATCTGGCCGAACAAGCCGCGAAAGAACCATGGGACGTTCCAACGGTTCCAGACCACATCACCGCGATGGAATCCGCCCTTAAAGCAAAATACGAAGGGCAATTCCGCGAGGCCTATGGCATCCGTGTCAAGCAAGATCGTTATGCCGCTGTTGGCGCCGTAAAAGACGCCGCGATCGCAGACTTTACCAATGACGACGCCGGAATCAGCAAAGAAGCCGTGGCCAATGCCTGCTTTAAACTGGAATCCGCTGTCGTGCGCGGTGACATCCTGAAAACCAAAACCCGTATTGATGGCCGGACAACCTCGGACATTCGCCCGATCGTGTGCGAAGTCGGTATTCTGCCACGCGTTCACGGGTCGGCTCTCTTTACACGTGGCGAAACCCAAGCGATTGTGGTCACCACGTTGGGAACTGGTCAGGACGAACAACTGATTGACTCGATCATCGGGGAATATAAAGAAGCGTTTATGTTGCACTATAACTTCCCACCTTACTCGGTGGGTGAATGTGGTCGCATGGGGGCCCCCGGACGTCGTGAAATCGGTCATGGGAAACTCGCATGGCGCGCCATTCACCCCTTGATCCCGGCCGCCGAAGATTTCCCGTACACCCTGCGCGTGGTATCGGAAATCACTGAGTCGAACGGATCGTCGTCGATGGCAACTGTCTGCGGCACATCCCTCTCTCTGATGGATGCTGGCGTTCCTCTGCCAAAACCGATTGCAGGGATTGCCATGGGTCTGATTAAAGACGGCAATGATTTTGCTGTTCTCTCGGACATTCTGGGTGATGAGGATCACTTGGGCGATATGGACTTTAAAGTCGCGGGGACCGCCGACGGGATCACCGCTTTGCAAATGGACATCAAGATCACCTCGATCACCGAGGAAATCATGAAAATCGCTCTGGCACAGGCCCAACAAGGTCGCCTGCACATCCTTGGCGAAATGTCCAAAGCATTGAACACATCCCGCGGAGAAATCAGCCAATTTGCTCCACAAATGGCGGTCATCAATATCCCGACCGACAAAATCCGTGAAGTCATTGGAACCGGCGGGAAAGTCATTCGCGAGATCATCGAAAAAACCGGTGCGAAAATCGATATCGAAGACGACGGAACCATCAAAATTTCCGCAGTCGAAGGATCGGCGATCGACATGGCCAT
>CAZMZK010000136.1:0-2348 GCA_964570705.1 uncultured Micavibrio sp. | reverse complement strand
ATTGGCCAATGCCTTGGTGATGCCGATATCCGGGATTATCATTATGCCGATGCTCATGCTGTCTTATGTCCTGATGCCATTTGGATTGGCGGAATGGAGTTTGCACCTGATGGGGGTGGGGGTGGAATGGTTGCTCGGCATTGCACGGTGGACAGAACATCTGCCCGGATCAGTGATCACAACCCCCGCAATACCTCAAAATACGATGATCGGGATTACGGTGGCGTGGATTATCCTGATTCTGGGGCGGGCGCGTGAGAAATTTTTGGCCCTGATCCCCTTGGGGGGCGCGATTATGTTCCTTCTGACGGCAACGTTACCGGATGCGCTGGTGTCGGGGGATGGAGAGGTTATGGCGGTACGTGATGGTTCTCAGGTTTATATATCCTCTTTGCGCAAAGAAAAATTTACGGTGACCACATGGGCCAAACGCTGGCATATCGCCGAGGATCATCTGCGTGCATTCCCCAAAGAGGGGCGGGTGACTTTGTCCACGGGGGGAATTATTTCATGTGATGCCGCTGTGTGTCGTATTGAGACGAGGAACGCGAAGATAGCGTTTGGAACGCGGTTTTATGAATTGCAACAGGATTGTCTTTGGGCGGACCTGATCATTTCCCCGTCCTATTTGCCGCGTGATTTTTGCGGGGGGCGGGTGGTACAGGTCTTCGGGCATTATGATTTCCAAAAAAGTGGAGCAATGGCGGTACGTTTGACATCCCCGTTGGAGCTGAAAACTGTGGGGGACGGGGGCGGCCATCGGCCGTGGCAAAATTTTTGATGAATGTCTCTTTTTTGAATTTACAAATGCATCGGTTTGATTCACACTGGCCGAATGAAACAACTTCTCCAACATAATGATTTGGTTCGCAAAAATATGCTCACCTTGATCGGGCTCGGGCTGTGTTTCTATTTTTCCTATCATTTGTTGCAGGGGGAACGGAGTTATTTTCGTTATTTAAGCTTGCAACAGACGGTCTCCGATATGAAGCGGGATCATGATCGTTTGAAAGGGGATCGCGCGGATCTGGAATCCCGTGTGTCCATGTTGCGCAGCGGATCGATTGACAAGGATTTGCTGGAGGAGAGGGCGCGCATTGTGCTCGGCTACCGGAATCAGGGTGAAAAAGACATCCTGCTCGGGAAATAATCAACTTATCCCCAGATTATCTCTTGTTATCTCTTGGAATTTCACAAAAACGTAATAAATACAATGTATTGCAGCGCACAAACTGTGCGTTTTTGACTCGCGCTCCAGCGAAAAATCGTGTAGCTATGGCTCGTTTTCACAATACGAGGTTTTACCGTGTCCAAAGGTCATGCAATGAGTAATGTCAAAAAATCCAATCAAAATTCTGCCCCCGTAAGCAACAGCCAGAAATTGCCGTCGGCGGATGAAATGAAAAAACTGTACCGCGATATGTTGTTGATTCGCCGGTTTGAAGAAAAAGCAGGCCAGCTCTATGGAATGGGCCTGATCGGCGGGTTCTGCCACCTCTATATCGGAGAAGAAGCCGTGGTGACAGGGGTGCAGTCGGTTCAGAAAAAACAGGACACCACCATTACCGCTTATCGCAACCATGGCCATATGTTGGTGTCTGGTATTTCTGCCAACGACGTTATGGCAGAATTGACAGGACGCGCTGGAGGATGTTCTCGGGGAAAAGGCGGGTCGATGCACATGTTCTCGATCGAGAACGGATTTTATGGCGGACACGGGATCGTCGGAGCACAAGTCTCGATTGGCACCGGATTAGGGTTTGCACACCAATATAAAGGCGATGGCGGTGTGGCGATTGCCTATATGGGGGATGGGGCGGCCAACCAGGGGCAGGTCTATGAAAGTTTCAACATGGCCAAACTGTGGAATTTGCCGGTCTTGTTTATCATTGAAAACAACCAATACAGCATGGGGACGGCGGTTCCACGTCATGCGGCGGGTGAATTTTATCGCCGTGGCGAAGGGTTTGGAATCAAAGGCGAAAAAGTAAATGGGATGGATATTTTCGCAGTACGCGAAGCTGCGTCCCGTGCGCTCGAAGATATTCGCTCCGGAAATGGCCCTTATATTCTCGAGATGGTGACCTATCGCTATCGGGGACATTCGATGTCGGATCCGCAAAAATATCGCACCAAAGATGAAGTGGACGGTTATAAAGCTCTGGATCCGATTGACGGGATCAAGGCGGCGATGCTGAAAGAATACAACATCACCGAAGATGATCTGAAGCCGATTGACAAAGAGGTGAAAGATGTTGTGGCCGAAGCTGCGCAATTCTCGCAAGACTCGCCATTGCCGGACGCTGCCGAATTGTGGACGGATGTGTTGATTAGTGTGTAGGATTTTG
>CAZMZK010000135.1:0-2401 GCA_964570705.1 uncultured Micavibrio sp. | reverse complement strand
CCCCTTGATATCATGCGGAAAGCCAACCACCGCCGATTCCGACACACAGGAATGTTCGTTGATCGCACTTTCAATCTCGGCTGTCCCCAAACGGTGTCCAGATACGTTGATCACATCATCAACCCGTCCAGTAATCCAATAATACCCGTCCGCATCACGCCGCGCGCCGTCTCCGGTGAAATACATCCCCTTGAACGTCGAGAAATACGTCTTGATAAAGCGATCATGGTCTTTGTAAACAGTTCGCATCATTCCGGGCCACGAGCCCAGCATGACCAGATTTCCTTCGGTTGCGCCTTCCAGAATCTTCCCATCATTATCGACCAAGGCTGGCTCGATCCCGAAGAATGGCAACGTCGCCGATCCGGGTTTTGTGGCCGTCGCCCCCGGAAGCGGAGTAATCAAATGCCCGCCGGTTTCGGTTTGCCACCACGTATCCACAATCGGACAGCGGCTTTCGCCCACCACATGATAATACCACAGCCATGCTTCATGGTTGATTGGTTCCCCGACCGTCCCCAGAATACGCAGGGACTTCCGGTTGGCTTTGTGCACCCATTCATCTCCCTGCCGCAAAATCGAGCGGATAGCGGTTGGCGCGGTGTAAAAGATATTCACCTGATGCTTCTCCACCACTTGCCAGAAACGAGACCAATCCGGATAGTTTGGCACACCTTCATACACCAGTGTCGTCGCCCCGTTGGCCAGAGGCCCATAAACAATATAGGAGTGTCCGGTCACCCAGCCCACATCGGCCGTACACCAGTAAATCTCACCCTCTTGGTAATCAAACGACCATTGATGGGTCAGGCTGGCAAAGACCATATACCCGCCGGTTGTGTGCAACACACCCTTTGGTTTACCGGTCGATCCGGATGTATAAAGGATAAACAGCGGGTCTTCGGCATTCATCGGTTCCGGTGCACAGTCTTTGGATTGCATGGGTACGGCTTCATGCCACCACACATCGCGTCCGGACACCCATTTAATATCGCCCCCCGTACGTTTGAACACCAATACGGTTTTCACATCGGGACAGGATTCAAGAGCAATATCCACATTGGTTTTCAACGGAACTTTCTTCCCGCCCCGCAGGCCTTCATCCGCCGTCATAATAAAGGTCGAGTCACAGTCAATAATCCTGTCGCGGAGCGACTCCGGAGAGAACCCGCCAAACACCACCGAATGCACCGCCCCGATGCGGGCACAGGCCAACATGGCATAGGTCGCTTCCAAAATCATCGGCATATAGATCGTGACGCGGTCACCTTTTTTGACGCCATAAGCTTTGAGCGTATTGGCAAGGCGCGAGACTTCGTCTTTCAACTCGGCATAGGTCACTTTTTTATCTTCGGATGGGTCATCCCCTTCGAAAATCAGCGCGGTCTGCTGCGCGCGCTGTGGCAAATGGCGATCAATACAATTATATGACGCATTCAACACGCCATCTTCATACCATTTGATCGACACATCTCCCTCAAAAGTAGAATTTTTGATTTTTGTCGGAAATGTGCTCCACGTTAAACGCTTGGCCATATCTCCCCAAAATTTATCGGGGTTCTTAATGGATTGTTCATATAATTCTGCATATTTCTCGGCCGTGATATGGGCAGATTTTACAACGGATAGAGGTGGTTCAAAGCGTTCTTCAAAAGACATGCGGTACCCCATTACTTGAATTGTGTCTGTTCTTCATTCTAACATAAATGAAAGACAGAATTCATCATGCGGCGCAACAATAAGTCGTATCAGGCAGCAATCTCGGCCAAAGAAAGAAACTCGCGCAAACGTGCGGTTTGTGGTGCCTCCAGAATAGAGGGAGCCCCTTTCTCGGTCACTTTTCCATCGCTCATAAAAATAATTTGATCCGCAGCACGTTTTGCAAAACCCAAATGGTGCGTAATCAAAAAGATTCCGATGCCGCGCTCTTTCAAATGGGTGAGCTTGGTCAAAATACGGGCGCTTTGTTCGACATCCAGTGCCGAGGTAATTTCATCCAGCAACACGTATTTGGGATTCAGGATCAAGGCCCGCGCCAACGCCACGCGTTGCCGTTGTCCCACCGAAGATTGGTTGGGATAATTGTCAATAAAATGCCCCATTTCAAACAGATTGATCAATCCTTCGATATCTTTTGCGGCATCCGGATTGTGATTGCGCGCCGGCAACATAATGTTTTCCCGCAGGGTCAGGTGTGGCCACAAAAACAAGGATTGAAACACCGCCGTCACATGCGGCCATGGGGTATCCTGCGGGCCCAGAACAGTTCCGTCCAGAGAAATGCTGCCCTCATCCGGCAAGTCCAACATGCACAAAGCGCGCAGCAATGTGGTTTTCCCCGTCCCCGATGGCCCGATAATGCAGGAAATCTGGCCGGGCGCGATATCAATATCCACCCCAT
>CAZMZK010000134.1:0-2440 GCA_964570705.1 uncultured Micavibrio sp. | reverse complement strand
CCATTTTCTTTTGCATGACTTGCGCTTTTTGCATCATTTGTTGAATATTGAACATACGATTTTCTCCTATCAGGGTATATGAACACAATCCATAACGTTATTTCAAGGCGTATTCTTTAACCGGGCGCCGACACGAACGGGAAAGATATCTGTCGCCAAACCGGTTTTATCATCGGTTTCGATCAAAACACCACACAGACATCCCTCGCCATCGGCGGGGGATAGTTTTTCAATGCTGAATTTCCGTGTAAAGCGTTGAATCGGGACCTCGGTCCGCATGCCAATGACACTGTTATAATCACCGGTCATACCCGCATCGGTTTGGTAAGCCGTGCCTTTGGGAAAAATCTGGGCATCCGCGGTCGGAATATGGGTATGCGTTCCCACCACGGCCGAAATCCGTCCGTCCAGATAATGCGCCATCGCCATTTTCTCGGAAGAGGCCTCCCCGTGGAAGTCCAGAAAACTGGCCTGAACCGATCGTCCAAGCGGATATTTTTCGACCAAACTCTGCATCATCGCAAACGGATCATCCAACGGGTCCATAAACAAACGTGCCATGGCGTTGACCACCAGAATTTTCCGCCCATCACGGAGTGTATAGACAATAAATCCATTTCCCGGTGTTCCCGCCGGATAATTGATCGGGCGGATTAACCGCGGTTCCCGTTGGATAAAGGGAATGACTTCACGTTGATCCCATGTATGATTCCCCAAGGTGACCACGTCCACGCCGGCCGCAAAAAATTCGGCCACAATTTTGTCATTAATCCCGATACCATGCGCCGCGTTTTCGCCGTTCACAAGGATCACATCGGGGGATAATCGGGCTTTCACATCCGGCAAATGCCGCAATAACGCTTCACGTCCTGAACGGGCGACCACATCGCCAATAAATAAAATCTTCATAAGATCTGTTTACCCAGTCTCGGCACGAAAGTCAAAAACCATCCGTGACGTCACCACCATATCCAATCTCTGGTCATGGGGCTCGACGGGAAGTCCATCCGCTACATATTGCGCGTCATAGGCAAATCCAACCGCCAGAACCGGACGGTCTTTCGGGGCGGTTTCGCGTAAAATCCGCAAGGTTTCATCATAATGCCCCCGCCCATAGCCCATCCGGTGCCCATGACTATCAAAGGCCAGTAATGGCACCAACAACATATCCGGACGACACATGACCGGCACCGGATCATCCGGAACCGCAATCCCGAAATCCCCGTGCCGCAAAGGGGTGGTGGGCGTAAACAATTGAAACTGCAACGCGCGGGTCTCCGGCGATGTAACCGGCAACACGACAGATACACCGTTTTCCCATAGCATCTGCATCAAGGGACGCGGATCCAGTTCCGGACCAATCGGATAATACAGGGCGACAACAGGGTCCGCATAGTCTGTGATGGGCAGCACAGTGACGGCACGTGCTGCTGCCTCTTGCGCTGCGCTCTCCCTGTGTGCCATGGACAGCGAATCCCGCACAGCTTTCATCTGGTTCCGGAGATAGGTTTTGGATGAAATGGACACGGAACTCCCCTTCCCCACATTAACTGTTTTTTATCTTCAATCCGTCCGGCATGTTTCCAGTACAGAATGGTTTTGTGATTAATTCCGTACCGTGCGGCTAACGCAGCGATGCTCTCTTCAGACTCTTGTATGTCTTGTCGCACTCGCGCCCCAGAGCCATAAAACTGCAGGCGTTAGCGTGGTGTATATATCCCATAATTTTGCCTCCATTCGCTCAGTAGGCATACCCCGAAGAATTTGGAGCTAACAGACAAGGATTATTCCTGACCTGCCGGATCTTCCGTATTCGGGTTGCCTTCATTGATCTCGGCATTGATCTCGGCATTGATATCAGCGTTGATTTCAGCATTGGCGTCGACATCGTCATCTTCTTCTTCGACACGCAGCAAGGCCACCGAAACAATGTGTTCGTCTTCTGCCACACGGAAGAGAGTCACCCCTTGCGCCCCGCGTCCGGTAAAGCGAATGCCGTCTACCTTCATGCGGATCATTTGCCCCGCATCCGTTACCAACATGACCTGATGATCATTGGTCACAGGGAAGGTGCCCGCCACCGACAGACCATTTTTCTTGGTCAGGCCGATATTGGTAATCCCCTGCCCGCCGCGGCCCGTCACCCGATATTCATAGGCCGAGGTCCGTTTCCCGAACCCGCCCGTGGTCACCGTCAACAAGAATTGTTCGCGGGCCTGTAATTCAGCAAAACGTTCATCCGAAATGCTGGCGGCATCGCCTTCGAACTCCACGCCGTCTTCCCCGATGGCGTCATCCGCCCCACGCAGCGCGGCCACGCGTTTCAGGTAAGCCGTGCGTTCACCCGGTGTGGCATCAATATGTTTCAGGATCGACATGGACATGACCTCGTCACCCTGTTGCAATTTGATCCCGCGCACCCCGGTCGATGTCCGTCCGG
>CAZMZK010000133.1:0-2512 GCA_964570705.1 uncultured Micavibrio sp. | reverse complement strand
GGGGGAAATGGTGCCGGCAGCAGGATTTGAACCCGCGACCTTCGGTTTACAAAACCGCTGCACTACCACTGTGCTATGCCGGCATCTCTAAAAACGAAAAATAATTTCGGGCATCATACTGATTTTAATAAGCCTGTCTAGTATTCTCTTTAAAAATTTGTTAGATTTTTCTGTCAACATACCGGCTTGGTTTGCTATATTGCGATCCAATCCGATTTTTTCATATGTATAGAGTGGGTATGCTCCGTGTCGAATAACGAAAACACTGGTTATAATAATGCAATTGCCTGGGCCATTCTTTTGGCTGTCTTTTTTGCACTGGCTCTTTTGTTCTGGTACTATGAATCCGCGAACGTCCGGAATGTGATGCGCTGGGTTCGTTACAGCGAGATGACGCTGACAAGTCTTGTTGTCGGGGATGATTATGCGATTACCCAAAATGGCCAACATGTTGCCACTCTTGGAGAAATCAGACAATTCAGCACCAGCATGCCCAAAGAAGCTTTAACCGCTAAATCAATGGACTTGATTGCTCTGGGGGCCATTCAACCACTGCGGTATGTATTCTCGTTTTTTCTGATTCTCATGGCTTTCTGGGCTTTGTTCCGTGGGCCACGCACCTTTTTCCGGACAAAACTGGATTTAAACCACCTGATCAAACGTCAGGCTCCGAATTTTCCAGCGATTGCGCCCTTCGTCACGTTTAACCCGACCTCACAACCCCCACGCCCTCCGGGAGCCCCTGTTCCAGCCGAGCTTCCTGCCTTTGCCGAAGCGTTGGGGCCCGAAGAGTGGATTGCCTATTGTGATATTCCTGTGCCCAATGGCAAAGTCGATGCGGCCGCAGCCGAGCGTGCTTTTGCCAAACAATTAGGGGCTCCATGGCGTGGAACCATGCACCTCGCCCCTTACAAACAAGTTCTTTTGGCGGCCTTCTGCCTGAAGGCTGCCCGCAAACGCGGAGACGCGGACGATATGCTGGGTGCATTATCCAAATGCTGGACCTTTGAACGCGGCCTCCGGATCAACGGAAAACTTTTGCGGCAAGCCCGAAAAGTACTGAAGAACCGTGATATCGCCGGAAAAGTTTTGAGCAAATGCAACCAACATGCCTACGAAAACACCGTTATGTTACGGGCATTGAATACGGCCCGTGAGGAAGGCGGGGTTCTGGCACCTGCGCAATTCCTGTGGCTCCGCGCCCATGACCGTACCTTATGGTACCCATTAAACAATCTGGGGCGGCAATCCTATCATATGGAAGCTCTGGGAGCGATTTGCCACTACAAAGCCGAAAAGACCGCCCAGCGGCCAATCCCGCGTGCAAAAGTCGAAGACGCGGTCAAATCCATTTCCGAATATATTGCCTCGACCAATGCGCGCCCTATTCCGGCCCTTGACTATTCCAAGTCCAAAAAACGCGCGATCAAACAAGCGAAAGTATAGAGAAAGAGACTCATCCTTATGGCTGCAAAATACACATCGTCTGCAAAGATTGTTGATGGCATTCTGGTCCTCTCGTTGCCCGATGCCATCCATCCCGTTGTCTGGCAGATGGAACTCGGACAAAGCAAATCGTCCGCACTGGAAATTCGTGACAACGATCATGGCGAATATGTCCTGACTCTGAAAACACCCCGTCAAGATGTTCTGGACATTGCGACCTACGCCGACCGCGATGATGCTTTGCAGGCTTTGATGACCGTGGCCCATGCCATGGAAAGCGGACGCGGCCAGTTACACACAGGCTCCCCTGTTTCTGCTCCGGCAGCGACTTCTCTCGCATCGCCCGTATCCGCGCAGTCCGGTCGTTCGGTGGTGCGCCTTCTTAAAAAAGCGATGAAATTTCTGGCCTTCCTGTTCGGGGGGATATTGGTTCTCGCCCTTGTTCTGTTTCTGGTTGGAAAATTTTTCCTGAACGGAACACCATCGGGCGGCAGCTCCTCCAGCAATGCACCAGTCTCGGCAGAAGAATTTTTACAAAACCAATAGGTTCTAAAAAAGGTACGTTACACAATGGCACTCGATAAAAAGTATACAGTATCGCATAAGTCGCTCCTCCGTGACTCACGCCCTGTGATGACCCGGATTGCAGATTGGGCAACAGAAACCGATAATTCTTTTGCTGTTCTGTTCCTGATGGCAATTGCCTTCCATTTCTCGGCACCGATGATGGAATGGGCCGATGCATTTGTCCTCATTGGCGTTCTGTATGTCCTGTGGTTAAAAAGCCGGGATCATACCATCGTTTTCCGCTTGCCTATGGGATCCAAAATCAAGGACAAGAAAGGTGGAAAGCCCGAAGGGATTCTCTATATGGGGAACCAGGACGTCTACAAAGACGAAGTGTGGTTTTCCAACTCCGAAGCGCGGACCCACATTCTGTATCTCGGAACAACCGGTTCCGGTAAAACCGAAGGGTTAAAATCCATGGCCAGTAACGCGCTGGCATGGGGATCCGGTTTTGTCTATGTCGACGGGAAAGCCGATACGGATTTGTGGTCGTCTTTGT
>CAZMZK010000132.1:0-2546 GCA_964570705.1 uncultured Micavibrio sp. | reverse complement strand
GAAACAGCTCTGTGGTGGAAAACCTTAAAAACCACAGATACACAGGGATCTTGTGGACACAAAATTTGTCAATTGATGACACGCTCTAGGACACCTACACGCTATAAAAAAAGGATGTCTCCTTTCGGGGGGCATCCTTTTTTACGTAGGTTATGCGACAGCCTTAAACGTCGAGAATCAGGCGTTGTGGATCTTCGAGAGCTTCCTTGATTCGCACGAGGAAAGTCACGGCTTCGCGGCCATCGATAATCCGGTGGTCATAGGACAGGGCCAGATACATCATCGGACGGGCTTTGATGTCGCCATTTGGCATGACCATCGGGCGTTGTTGGATTTTATGCATCCCCAAAATCGCCACTTGAGGTGGGTTGATGATCGGGGTGGACATCAGGGATCCGAACGTTCCGCCATTGGTAATGGTAAAGGTTCCGCCCATCATTTCATCGACAGTGATTTTGCCGTCTTTGGCGCGTTTTCCAAGGTCGGCAATATCTTTTTCGATCTGTGCCATTGGCTTCACGTCACAGTCTTTGACAACCGGAACAACCAAACCTTGCGGGGTGCTGACCGCGACCGAAATATCGTAGTAATTTTTGTAGATGATGTCGTCACCGGAAATTTCGGCATTGACGGCCGGAATTTCGCGCAGCGCATTCACCGCCGCTTTGACAAAGAACGACATAAAGCCCAATTTTACGCCGTGTTTTTTCTCGAACACGTCTTTATAGGCGTTGCGCATCTCCATCACCGCGGTCATATCGACCTCGTTAAAGGTGGTCAGCATGGCCGCCGTATTCTGGGCTTCTTTCAAACGTTCGGCAATCCGTTGGCGGAGGCGGGTCATTTTGACTTTTTCTTCGCGTGGGCCAGCAGCGCGGGCCACAGCCGGAGTTTTTGCCGGTGTGGGGGCCGCCGCTTTCGGTGTTTCCAGATGGGACAGGACATCGCCTTTGGTAATACGCCCGTCTTTGCCTGTGCCGGAAATATCGGCAGGGTTCAGCGCGTTATCGCCGACCATTTTCTGGACAGCGGGGGAGAGTTTTTCCGCAGTGGGAGCAGCGGCTGCCACAGGGGCTTGTGCTTTTGCCGCGGGGGCTGTCGATGGAGCAGGAGCAGAGGCTGTTCCAGCGGCCAATTCGCCCAGAATTTCGCCGACTTTGACGGCGGCGCCAACCAATTTGGCAATTTTAATCAAAACGCCAGCGTTGGGCGCATTGACTTCCAATGTGACTTTGTCGGTTTCCAATTCAACAATCGGTTCATCGGCTTTGACGGCATCGCCTTCTTTTTTCAACCATTTGGCTACTGTGGCTTCGCTCACTGACTCACCAAGGGTTGGCACAACAATCTGGGACATGTTTTTAAAATCCTGAATTTATAGGGTTTATTAAGGGGTATTATCAGACATGAAGATTCACCTAAACGGCCCAAAGGTCAAGGGGAAGATCATAAAATAATTGGAAATTATGCAGGGCAGGCGTCTGCAGCAATAATCTGGCAAATATCCCGTTTGGCGGCCACAACAAAGGAGATGCTTTTTCCATCATCCGATAAAACCGGATACGCCACGGCATAGAATTCTTGGCAATGCTGGTTACGAAGATTCTGTACAATCTCGGGGTCCAGAAACTGGATTGTTGTGACGGGATCGGTGGTAAATGTGGGGAAGGTCAGAACCCCTTCACCATAATACTCAGATTCGTTTTGTGTGTGTGGTGGTGGAACGGCCGCGCGGATGACCACCGGATAGGAGTCTCCGGCGTTTAGGGCATTAAACAAATCTGTCAGGTTGTTTTTTTGGGAATCTGATGCTTTGTCTGTCAGATCCAGAATCATTTTACCGGCCTGAATGGCATTGCCGTTGTTAAAAACCCAGCTTATTTGAAGGGCACTGTGCTTCTGAGCGGTGAGAATGGCACAAAGCAAAGCTTTTCCATTCTCAAAGCTTGAATGGTCGCTCGGTGTTTTTTTGAGGATTCCTAACCATGGTTCCGGTGGGCCTTTGCCAATGCAGATAAGGGGCCCATTAAACCGTGTGGCAAGGCTATCGGCATAGTGGGGGCTATAAAGAATATAACGCTGCCTGAAAAGTGTGAGGGGTTTTGCGGCCACTGCATACGCACATGTTCGCGCATGGCGGGAACCTTTTTCTGTGACAAATGCACCGTTGACGAGCTTAAGAGATGCTTTTCTACAGCAGGGGCACGTCAAATGGCCTCTATGGACTTTTGGGTCGTAAACAGCGAGGTCAGGCTCTTCGAATACATCTCCGGTTTGAGGAAATGAGCGCGCGTTTTGCCACTTCCTCTTGGCGGCTTCATTTGGAAATACAAAAACGTCTCCAAAGAGTGCGTAGGGGGGATGAACTGGTTTCGAAATTTCCGGTTTTTTTGTCATGCGAAGGTTATAATTGCATTGTCATAACCTTACAAGAAAAATAACAAGACAGATACGAGGATTTATGCGTTCGCGTCATAAGCGTTGAGGATTTTGCCAACCAGTTTATGGCGCACAACGTCCCCGTTGGTGAATTCGACAAACGCAAT
>CAZMZK010000131.1:0-2654 GCA_964570705.1 uncultured Micavibrio sp. | reverse complement strand
GGATTGCGGGTTGCCGGATCTTTTCGATAATTTACATCCATCACAAACATGCGGTTTAACTGGCCCACCTGATTGGCGGCCAATCCAATTCCGGGGGCGTCGTACATGGTTTCGATCATATCGGCCGCTTGCTGTTTGATGGCGGCGGAAATCGTTTCAATGGGCCGCGCAATCTCTTTCAAAACAGGATTGGGCACCGTAATAATGGGGAGAAGTGACATTTTATACATTTTCCTTTTGCGCCACTATACGAAAGCTTTTAAAAAGGTTCTATGATTTTTCACCCGTCTGTCGATATTTTTTGCAAGGTCGTTGATAATTACGGCGATATAGGCGTTTGTTGGCGGCTGGCGCGGCAATTGGGGATCGAGCGTGGTCTGGCCGTGCGTTTGTTTGTCGATGATCCCGATTGTTTCCGTGCCGTGGTGCCGCATCCGGTGGCGGGGGTTCGGGTGCTTCCGTGGCCGATCGATGCCGGTATGTATCATGAAGCGGCGGATATCGTGATTGAAGCCTTTGCCTGTGATCTGCCTTCGTATGTGGTGACGGCAATCAGTCGCCGCCCATCTGTCTGGATTGATCTGGAATATCTGAGTGCCGAAGACTGGGTAGGTGAATGGCATGCGATTCCTTCCCGCCACCCCACCACAACCGGACTGAAAACAGTATTTTTTCCGGGTTTTGATACGCGTACAGGGGGGCTTATTCGTGAAAATGACCTGATGTCGCGCCGGAATAGCTTTATTTCAGACGAAAATCTGCAAAATAACTGGCGAAAATCGCATTTTTTGCCGGAAAAAGACGAAAAAACCCTCGATATATCGTTATTTCACTATAAAACAGCTCCTTTGGAGCGGTTGTTTGATGTGCTGGCGCAATCCGGTTATCCGGATGGTCGTTCGGTGCGCCTGTTCCAGCCTGTACGGGATTTTAAGGCAACAGAGCCGATTGTCCCGCGCCCGGGATGTCCGTTGACGGTGCACCCCATGCCGTTTGTCAGTCAGTATGATTACGACTATTTGTTATGGACCTGTGATGCCAATTTCGTGCGCGGCGAGGATTCGTTTGTCCGTGCCCAATGGGCCGGAAAACCCTTTGTCTGGAATATTTATGTTCAGGAGGAAAACGCCCATATCGTCAAGCTGGATGCGTTTTTGGAAAAAATTCGTCCCTTTTATGACACGAACAGCTTCGAAAGGCTTGCCATTTTGCACGATTTGTGGAATGAAGGGGGCCGAAATACGTGGGAATTGTGGCGGGATGGCCTTCAATTCTGCGATGGCCTGCAGTCAGGGGCACGCGCATGGACAGATCATTTGCTCACGCAAACCGATCTGGCTACGCAGCTTCTGGCGTTTGCCGAACCCCAGTTAACGGAAAAAAACAAAGGATAATCCGATGAAATTTGCTCAAGACCTGAAAGCAGGAAACGTTGTGGTCATGGATGGAAATCCACAAGTGATCCAAAAAGCCGAGTACAACAAATCTGGCCGTAACGCCGCCGTGATGAAATTCAAATTCCGCAACCTCCTGACCGGAAGCAACTCCGAAGGCATCTACCGCACCGATGAAAAATTCGAAGACATCATTCTGGACACCAAAGAAGTGACCTATTCCTATGCGGATGGTGACATGTATGTGTTCATGGATGCCGAATATAACCAATATGAATTGTCGAAAGATGACATCGAAAACGTATTGAAATATCTTGAAGAACAAATGCCATGCGAAGTGACCTTCTATAACGGCAAGCCAATTTCCGTTGTTCCACCGGTCAAAATCGTGCGTGAAGTCACCTATACCGAGCCTGCTGTGCGTGGCGATACCTCTGGTAAGGTCATGAAGCCAGCGACTCTGCCATCGGGCCATATCATTTCCGTTCCAGCTTTCGTTGAAATCGGCGAAAAGATCGAGATCGATACCCGCACCGATGAATATGTATCGCGCGTAAAATAAGCCGTACTGGCCTCATTTTCTAAAAACGCTCCTCTGCCCGATAGGTTGGGGAGCGTTTTTTATCGTCACATCCCTCCTCCATAGATGGTGCGAGGCCATGACTATGCAGAGGGGATCCAGCGTGATACATCTCTTTCCATGACAGTGTTACCCTCTACCCTTGATCTACCCTCTGAAACATATATGCGTGCGGCTTTGGATGAAGCGCAGCAAGCGGCGAAGCGCGACGAAGTTCCTATCGGCGCGGTTCTGGTCCATCGGGAGAGCGGACAGATTGTTGCCAGAGCAGGGAACCGCAGCATTGAACTCGCTGATCCCACGGCTCATGCTGAAATTCAGGTCATCCGTGATTTGTGCGGACAACTGGGCGTGCAACGTCTTCCGGAATATGATTTATACGTTACGTTGGAACCATGCCCGATGTGTGCGGCGGCGATTTCCTTTGCGCGAATCGGGACGCTTTTTTTCGGGGCCCCTGACCCCAAAAGCGGCGGGTTGACCAGTCCTGTTGACTTATACAGGCACAGCCAATTGCATCATAAGCCGCAGGTGCAGGGAGGTTTGTTGGCCGATATGTGCAGCCAGATCCTGAAAGATTTTTTCCAAACAAAGCGAAAATAGCCCTAGGGCAATCCAGAATCTTATTCCTGTTTTTACACGATATGTGCGGCTTTGCCGCAACCATTCACTGGATCCCC
>CAZMZK010000130.1:0-2682 GCA_964570705.1 uncultured Micavibrio sp. | reverse complement strand
GGGGGGCGAGTTCATAAAAATAAGCTCATTTTATTTGACGTAGGCTATATGCGTGTCTTCCAGATTGAATCCTTTGGTTTTCAGGTTGCCAAACAGGGTTTCAATCGTCCATCTGCAACGATATCGATCAAGGGCTTGTCGAGGGCGACCGGAACAGGCCCTTAAATCAACCAGTCTCTGAGGGCCAATGCTGTAAGCTTGGTAAGTCTTTCGAAGTCTGGCGAGGGGACGATTTCATAAAAATAAGCTCATTTTATTTGACGTAGAGCGTGTCATTAATTGACAGATTTTGTAACGAGAATCCTTCTTTTCGAGAACCGTATCGCAGAATACAGAGACCATGGACGTATTTGAGAAACGGAAGCTTAGAAAAGTGCGGTTCGCCATCCTCTTCGATCATAGGCTTCCCGCCTAATACGCAAAAATTTCCATGGTCTCCATTATGCGGCGTTTCGCACTCAACACCCTAAAGCGGGACACAGAAAAACTCTCCCTCAAACGAAAATAGCTCAAAGCCGCGCTCAACAAGGACTTCCGTAAAAAATTACTCGCCTGTTAACGATTTAGTATTTTGCCCTGTTTCGGTCTTGCACTCTGTGGGTATTTGCCTAGAATGGGGGTATGACCGAAGAAGAAATCATCGAATTGATCCGGCATACGATTATGTTGTCCATTGAATTGGCGGCACCTGTTATGCTGGTCGGGTTGGTGGTCGGGACGTTGGTCGCCTTGGTACAGGCCTTGACCCAGATTCAGGAAACAACGCTGGTGTTCGTTCCCAAAATTCTGGCAATTTTTCTGGCGATGTTTGTCGGGTTGCCGATGATGGCGACATCCTTGATCGAGTTTATGCAATTTTTGGCCGATAAAATTATCGCGATCAAATAGAGGCGCGGGGAGGGACGTTTTTCATGAGCCCGACCGATATGCAAAGCTTCCTCACCACGGGGGTTTTCGCGTTTATTCTTGTTTTTGTTCGCGTGGGAACGGCCATTATGGTGATGCCGGGGATTGGTAACGCGTTTGTTCCGGCCAATATCCGGTTGTATTTTGCTCTGGCCTTTGCCTTTGTGATTTTTCCGGTGCTGCAATCCCGTATTCCCAATCCTATTCCCGAAACATTTACGCTGTTCACCATGATCATTATGGAGTTTGTGGCGGGATTGTTTCTGGGGACGATTATGCGCGTGCTGCTGGCCGCGATAGATATTGCGGGGATGGTGATTTCGACCCAATCCTCCTTGGCCAACGCCCAGTTATTTAACCCGGCCTTTGCGACACAGGGAACGGTTCTTGGGTCTTTTTTGACCATGATCGCAACCTTGTTATTGTTTGTTACCAATCTGCATCATTTGATGATTACCGGCATCATCGAAAGCTATGACCTGATTCTGATCAATCATACGCCCAGCATGGGGGATATGGCGGCTTTGCTGGTAAAAGAAGTTGGTTATGCGTTTCAAATCGCTCTCCAGATGACGGCGCCGTTCCTGATTATCATCACCATTCTGTATGTGGGGATGGGCGTGATGTCAAAATTGATGCCACAGGTGCAGGTCTTTATGCTGGCCGTCCCCATTCAGGTGACGTTGGCCTTGCTCACCCTGGTGACCGTCATGTCCACCATGATGTTGTATTGGTTGTCGCGGTTTGACGAAGGGTACCAGATGTTTTACATGCTGGCGACCAAGTAATCGTGCTCTGTTTGCGCGATCAATTTTTCCAGACATTTCATGGATCCGCTCGTGGATCTGCGGCCCTGGATTGCGAAGGGAAAGATATTCGCGCACGCATCCGGTAAAGGATGTTTATCTTGAAGCCGCTTATTGCAAGTCACAGGCGATGGAAGGAGTAACAGGCCTTCTTTTTTCATCATTTGCTTGGGGAAAACGATCTATAATAGCCCAGCTTATATAAGACGCATCCTCACGAAGCTTAAGACATACATCAAGTATTTTTTTACAAGCCATACCACCAAAAGCAAGCTGGATTCCACCATCCGTAAAACTCGAAGCAGAAGAGAATGCAACAGCCATAGAAACATCTGCCCATGGGAAAACCTTTACCCCTAAATACCTCAACCGCATTAAGTAATCCTCGCGCTCGGACTCTTCTGCTTGCGTAAAGCGATTAAAAGTCAACTTCAAACCTTGAAACACCACAACCCTCATTTTTACAAAGTTATATTTAATGAAAACAGAGGTTAGGATATTTTCCCAACCTCTGTCAATTTAATTTTCATATAGATAGGAAATTAGCCGACGATTTCGGTGCCGCTGAAGAAATAGGCAATTTCAATAGCTGCGTTTTCCGGGCTATCCGATCCGTGAACCGAATTTGCCTCGATGCTTTCCGCGAAATCTTTGCGGATGGTACCGGCATCGGCGTTTGCAGGATTGGTAGCCCCCATGATTTGGCGGTTTTTCGCGACAGCGTCTTCACCTTCCAGAACCTGAACAACCACTGGGCCAGAGGTCATAAATGTAACCAAGTCATTGTAAAATGGGCGTTCTTTGTGAACTTCATAGAATTTTCCTGCTTGGGCTTCGGACATCCAGATACGTTTCTGGGCGACAATGCGCAGGCCATTTTCTTCAAAACGGGCGTTAATAGCACCGGTCAGGTTGCGGCGGGTTGCATCCGGCTTGATAATCGAAAAAGTACGTTGAACAGCCATAATGT
>CAZMZK010000129.1:0-2690 GCA_964570705.1 uncultured Micavibrio sp. | reverse complement strand
CCGATGCCGTCTTTGTGATCGGTTCGCCGAATTCATCCAACTCCAATCGCTTGGTCGAAGTCGCCAAAGTCTATGGCTGTTCCAATGCGCATTTGGTGCAGGATGATCATAACATTCCCTGGGGATCCCTTCAGGATGTCCGGACATTGGGCCTGACCGCCGGAGCCTCCGCTCCGGACATTTTGATCGAAAACGTGATCACAGCCCTCCGCCAACGTTACGATGTCACCGTCGAAGAAGTCGTTCTGGCCAAGGAAAACATTACCTTCAACATCCCGCGCTTATTAAGGGATGCGGAAGATATGGCCAGAAAAGATATGACCAGAGAAGAAAATGGTATGTGATGCCCGCGCCTGATCTGTTGTCACCTGTCTCCCTGTTATTTGTTGTGGGATTTTTGTTCGGCCTTGCGGGCCCGCAATTGAAAAATCGTCGCCAGATGATGGGATGCAAATTTATGGGCGACAGCATGATGGGCCTCTACCTGTTGATTGTCGGGGGAACCTCTGGCGGGTGCGGAGCGTTAATTGCCGCCACAGGGGCCTTTATCCAGGCTATGACCCCGATTCATTATCTGCATAAAACCGTCTGGATCCGGATTGGGGCCGCCGTTATTTTATCAGCCATCAGCATCTATTTTGTCTATAAAACCCCCCTTGATATCCTGCCCCTATCCATGGTGGTGATCTGCCGCTTTGGGGAACTGCAAAGCAAAGCACAACATATCCGTTACGTGTATTTTGTAACGTCGTTTCCATGGATGTTGTACCATTTTCTGCACGGGTTTTACCTTCCCCTGATCTACATCAGCATCGGCGCCGTGTCATTGTTGGTCAGTATCCTCCGCCATCATCGCACCGCCCATTCTGCGGCCATCGCTCCGACAAGCGAGGCATAATGGCTGTTTATACCCCCCTCACCCACGATGACATCGCTGGCTTTCTGGCAGGAATGTCCGCTCTGGGGAATCTGATGGAATTTACAGGTATTTTACAAGGGATTGATAATACCAATTATAAAATCACAACAGAGACCGGATCTTATATCCTCACCCTTTTTGAACAGCGGATTAATCCGGATGACATCCCTTATTTTCTCGGACTGATGCGCCATATGTCCGCGCAGGGAATCATCTGCCCGACCCCTCTTCTTCGCGGACAGATTCACCGAAAACCCGCCGCCCTGTTTTCGTTTCTGGATGGGCGAGGTGTGGAGCCTGCCGACATCACCCCTGCTCTGTGTTATGAGCTGGGAACGCTCCTCGCGCGGATGCATGTAATCGGCCAGAGCTTTCCCGCAACCCGCACCAATTCGATGTCATTTGACGCGTGGGAGGCCCGCCTCCGCCGCGTAAACGATCACAGCACCAGCAAAAGCACCAGAAAAGATACGGCCACACCGTTTCTGGACGAACTGGATTTTCTGAAAACGCACTGGCCGCATAATCTTCCGACAGGTGCCATTCACGCCGATTTATTCCCCGATAATGTGTTTATCCAGAACGCGCATATCTGCGGCGTTATTGATTTCTATTTTGCAGCCACAGATTATCTGGCCTATGATCTGGCTATTGTGATGAATGCCTGGTGCTTTGATACACAGATAACATTCTGTCCGGACAGGTGGCAATCTCTGCTCTCTGGCTATGAATCCGTGCGCCCCTTAACCCCCGCCGAACAATCGGCTTACCCTCTTTTGTGTCGTGGGGCGGCCTTGCGCTTTGTTGCCTCTCGCCTGCATGATTGTGTGTTCCACGACCCCTCCCATCTGGTTGCCCCCAAAAACCCGAACGATTACATCACTCTTCTGGATTTTCATCGCCATGCCCCCTCACTCTTCGCCTAAACCAATCCCGTCTGTCGCCTTGTTTACCGATGGCGCCTGCTCCGGCAATCCCGGGCCTGGCGGATGGGGCGCCTTGCTCCGCTGCAAAGGTGTGGAAAAAGAATTGTCCGGTGCCGAACCAGACACAACCAATAACCGCATGGAATTAATGGCGGCAATAGAAGGATTGAAATCCCTGAAACGCGCCTGCGCCGTCGATCTATATACAGACAGCAAATATGTGTTGCAGGGCTTGACCGAATGGTTGCCCGGATGGAAAGCCCGCGGGTGGAAAACCGCCGATAAAAAACCCGTCAAGAATCAGGATTTGTGGATGGCCTTGGATGAACAAGTCGCCCGTCATCATGTCACATGGCATTGGGTGAAAGGCCACGCAGGGCACGCCGAAAACGAACGTGTGGACGAACTCGCCCGCATGGCTATCAAAACGCTCCTGATCTTATAGCCTAAACGCAGACTATAAATTTTGTGATTGTAAATTTTCCGATTCTGGGGTTCATATAATCCCATGATTGATATATTTACGTCCCTCAGTTTGTCGACCATCGCCACCGCCGCTGTGATCGGATATCTTTTTGGGTCTATCCCGTTCGGGTTGATCCTGACCAAGGTTTTCGGATATGGCGATATCCGGACCATTGGATCCGGCAATATCGGCGCCACCAACGTCCTGCGCACCGGAAACAAAAAGCTGGCCATTGCGACATTATTATTGGATGCGTTAAAGGGGGCTGTGGCCATCTTTTTGCTTACACACATCTTTTTACTCCCCCCATCATCCCCCCTCCCCCTTATCACCGCGTTTTTTGCCCTTCTTGGCCATATCTTTCCGGTGTGGTTAAAGT
>CAZMZK010000128.1:0-2782 GCA_964570705.1 uncultured Micavibrio sp. | reverse complement strand
TCGACAAAGTAAGGATCTGTCAGGGCAATATGCTCCAATCCCATGGCCAATTCCAACAAGGGATCATTGGTCACGCCCAGTTCTTTCAGAACCTTGTCACAAGTGTCTTTCATCACAGCAGCACGTGGGTCATAGTTTTTATAAACGCGGTGACCAAAGCCCATCAGGCGATATTTTTTGTCTTTAACGCCTTGGATGAATTCCGGAATGCGGTCTTTGTGACCGATTTCCTGAAGCATCTCGAGAACGGCTTGGTTGGCACCACCATGAGCAGGGCCCCAGAGCGATGCGATACCTGCTGCGATACAGGCAAACGGGTTGGCTTGGGACGACCCTGCCAGACGGACGGTCGACGTGGAGGCGTTTTGTTCGTGGTCGGCATGCAAGGTCAGAATCTTGTCCATAGCATCGGCAAAGATCGGGTTGACTTTGTAGGGTTCTGCCGGAACGGCAAAGCACATATGCAGGAAGTTTTCGGCAAAGCCCAGATCATTGCGTGGATACACGAAAGGTTGCCCGATCGAATATTTATACGCCATGGCAGCCAAGGTTGGCAGTTTTGCGATCAGGCGGTGTGCGGAAATCTCGCGTTGTTTCGGGTCGGAAATATCCAGTGAGTCGTGATAGAACGCGGCCAAAGCCCCGACAACGCCGCACATAACGGCCATCGGGTGGGCATCACGGCGGAACCCGCGATAGAAGAATTGCAACTGTTCATGCACCATGGTGTGATAGGTGATGTTTTTACGGAATTCTTCGTATTGGGCTTTGTTCGGCAAATCGCCGTGCATCAGCAAATACGCAACTTCCATAAAATTACTTTTTTCGGCCAATTGCTTGATGTCATAGCCACGGTGGAGAAGAATTCCCTTGTCACCGTCAATAAAGGTAATGCGGGACTTACAGCTTGCCGTCGAGGTAAAGCTCGGGTCAAGGGTAAAGTGGCCAGTATCTTCGTACAATGTGCGAATATCAATGGTGGCAGGGCCGACCGTGCCTTCGACAACGGGAAGCACCCATGTGTCACCGGTTTGATCATTGGTCAGTGTAAAGGTTTTACCAGAAGCGGTTTCGGTTTTATCGGACATTTTGAAATTGTTTCCCAGAATAAGAGTTGAAAGCAAACGCAGAAAAAGCGGCTGGTGTCATTAAACATCATGGAGGTTAAATGAAGGTTAAGGGCCTTCATAATTTTTCACAAAGCGCCTCTTTTAGGGCGCCCTAAAAAGGGTGGGGTTCGGGAGGGCGTAGCCATGAATAGGAAGAGGAAGGAAGATAAACGGCCTGCCCCACACTGCGCGTGAAAGCTGCAGATCTGGATGACATGTCGGTGGCCAATTCGAACACACCTTTTAATCCTTTCCAGCGTTCGGAAAAACGGTCTGTCAGGGCTTTTTGAACCAGACCAATGGAATGTTTTTCCGGCGAACGATTCCCGAGCGTGTTGACAATTTCGCGGGCTGTCTTGTTCATCCATCCGGAAAACACATCGATCAAATTGCCTTTGTTTAACCGCATCGGTATGTGGCCCTAATCTGGTTCGGGTTTATGGGTGGGGAGGGGTTTGGGGGCGGAAAACCAGCCAAAACGATGGAATATCGCGCTCAACTTGGGACCGCGATAGACCTTTCCCCAGTTCTTTACAACAGAGAGAACGCGGAAAATATTCATCTTGCTTGGCGACAGGTTATACCCTTCCGCTACGTCCCGTGCGGCTATATCCCATCCAAAAATGGACCGGAGCGTGCGCGTGGGATGGTTGACGGCCGCAAGAGCGCGCCCCGCCCATGTTTTTCTCCCGTGAAATTTTTTATGTAACGAATTTGGTTTTTTCATGATGGAACGAGTGTAGCATCGTCCTCGAAAATACGCAAATTCCAACAGATATTTCGGGAAAAATACCCCTATTTTTCGCGGGGATTTTCAACCAGATCTTTCAGATAGGCGCCATAGTCATTCTTGGACAGTCCGTGTGCCATCTTTAAAACGTCTTCTGCCGAGATCCATCCTGCGTTAAACGCTATTTCTTCGGGACAGGCAATTGCAACATTCTGGCGTCCCTGAACAGTTTGAACAAAATGTGCCGCTTCCAGAAGGGAGCTGTAAAGCCCTGTATCAAACCAACAGCAGCCGCGCCCCAACAATTCGACTTTCAAATTATTTTGCGCCAGATAGGCATTATGCACATCGACAATTTCCAGTTCTCCCCGGGCTGACGGACGCAGATTTCTGGCAATATCGACTACATGGTTATCGTAAAAATATAGCCCTGTAATCGCCCATAACGATTTTGGTTGGGGCGGTTTTTCCTCGATGGAAAGAACGTTATAATCAGCATCGAATTCGACCACCCCGTAGCGTTCGGGATCCTTGACGCGATAGGCGAAAATTGTCCCTCCGGAGGCTTGTCGTGCCGCCGCCTTCAAATAATCACTGAAGCGGTGGGCGTAGAATATATTGTCCCCCAGAATCATGGCACAGGGAGCCCCGTCCAGAAAAGATTCTCCGATCGTGAAGGCTTGTGGCAGGCCTTTGGGTTCGGGTTGGGCGGCATAGGATAAGGAAATCCCCCATTGGGATCCATCCCCCAACAACGTTTGGAACAACGCCTGTTCATGCGGGGTTGTGATAACCAGAATATCACGGATTCCGGCCAGCATCAGCGTGGTCAACGGATAATACACCATCGGTTTATCATATATCGGCAATAACTGTTTGCTGATCCCCTTGGTGATGGGATACAGGCGCGTACCACTGCCCCCTGCAAGTATAATCCCCTTAC
>CAZMZK010000127.1:0-2838 GCA_964570705.1 uncultured Micavibrio sp. | reverse complement strand
ATTCCTGTTTTTACACGATATGTGCGGCTTTGCCGCAACCATTCACTGGATCCCCCGCACGCGTTCCGTTTTGCTGTCGCAAAATCTCCACTTAATCTCCACTTAATCTCCACTTAATCTCCACTTGGCGGAGGATGACGATCGAGAAGAAGAAACCTCTGTGTCCTCTGTGTTCTCTGTGGTGAAAAAATATGCCCTACAAAAAGTCACAAGGTTCTGAGGGTGCCTACTTTTTATACAGATACAGGCACGCCAAACAGGTCGTAATCATCGGCGTCTTCGATGGTGGCGCGGATCACGTCTCCGGCTTTTACATGCGCCGGAACATCGCGCAGGAAGACCGTTCCGTCAATCTCTGGCGCATCGCCTTTGGAACGGGCATCCGCCCCGCCTTCGCCATCGACGTCATCAATGATCACCTCGATGGTTGTTCCGATTTTGGCTTCGGATTTGGCTTCGGAAATCTGGCGTTGAATCTCCATAAAACGTTCCCACCGCTCTTGCTTTACTTCTTCGGGAACATGGTTATCCAGCCCTTGCGAGGTTGCGCCGTCCACGTTTTCGTATTTGAAACATCCGGCACGGTCGATCTGGGCTTCTTGCATCCATTCCAGCAAATATTCGAAATCGTCTTCGGTCTCTCCCGGAAATCCCACAATAAAGGACGACCGCAAGGTCAGATCGGGGCAGATCGCCCGCCATGCTTTGATCCGGTCCAGCGTTTTGTCCTGATTGCCCGGACGTTTCATGGCTTTCAACACATTCGGGCTGGCATGTTGGAAAGGAATATCCAGATACGGCAGAATTTTTCCCTCGGCCATCAAGGGAATGGCTTCATCCACATGCGGGTACGGATACACGTAATGGAGCCGCACCCAAACCCCCAATTCACCCAAAGCTTCGCACAGATCCAGAAACTTGGTTTTGCGGCGCTGGCCTTTCCACGGATATTCGGCGTATTTGGTGTCGATGCCATAGGCGGAGGTATCTTGTGAGATCACCAGCAATTCTTTTACTCCGGCACTGACCAGTTTTTCGGCCTCGAACATCACATGATGGATGGGGCGCGACACCAGATCCCCGCGCAGTTTCGGAATAATGCAAAAAGTGCAGCGGTTGTTGCAGCCTTCGGAAATCTTCAGATAGGCATAATGGCGCGGCGTGAGTTTCAGGCCCCCTTCGGGGATCAGATCCATAAACGGGTCCGGCACAGGCGGGGCGGCTTCATGAACCGCACCGACGACGGCTTCGTATTGGTGCGGGCCGGTCACGGCCATAATGTTCGGATATTTCGCGGTAATCTGCTCTGGTTCGGCGCCCATGCATCCCGTCACAATCACCCGACCATTGTCTTTCATCGCCTGACCAATGGCGGCCAGAGATTCTTCCTTGGCACTGTCCAGAAATCCGCAGGTATTCACAATCACCACATCGGCATCATCATGTGTACCGGTGAATTGATACCCTTCCGAGCGCAACTGGGTCATAATCCGTTCGGAATCGACCAGAGCTTTCGGGCAGCCAAGCGAGACCACGCCGACTTTCGGGACGGAGAGTTTTTTCGGGGACAGGGACGGGGGTGGGGGCGGAGAAAGGGACGATGTATCTGACATGTGGCGGTTATAGCCGGAAAAAGGCAGATTTGTAAAGAATATTGCACTGCACAGCCACTATCTTTTAGATCTTGTGGTTTTTGTATAATATTCCGATTCGCGGCCCGTCTTTTTGATCATATAACAACCAGCAACGGGCCAAACGGGGAGATTATGGGACACGCTGATGATGTTGCGCTAAGAGCCGTTTTTCGTGGAGCTTCAAACCTAATATACCGCCCATTCGATCCCATGGATATCTCCCGCATGTATCAGACATGGCAATCGAAGGCCCCTGATTGTTTCCGGAATCCGGTCTTTGTGGCCCATGATGGCGAACGGGTTGTCGGGTTTGTTGAGGGACGATATAGTCATGGAAACGAGGCCCATATTTTGGAAATCTCTAAACCTGTTTTTATTCCTGGTTATGAGGAAAAAACGTATGCCGGGTTTTTGAAAACGGCTTTTTTGGCGTGGGTTTCCACAGAATTTCCCGATATTACCCATTACCGGCAGGGGATGTTCGGGGATCCCCAGAAAATCCCCGCCCCTCCATGCGCGGTGGGTGCCCCGAATGCAACGAATACATTGGATTTTAATCTTGGCTGAGTTTTGAACGGATAATTTCCGTGGCCTGATCAAAGGCTGTATCGGCGTTTAACGCGCTGGTATCCAACAGGATTGCGTCTTCTGCAGGTTTCAGGGGAGATGCCTCGCGCCCGCTGTCCCGCGCATCCCGATCCATCATATCCTGTAATACCGTGGCATAGGTGGTTGCAATACCCTTGGCTGCAAGTTCTTTGTAGCGCCGTTCTGCCCGAACCTCGGCATTGGCGGTGACATAAAGTTTCACATCCGCATCGGGACATACCACGGTTCCAATATCCCGCCCATCCAGAACCGAACCTTGAAACGGTTTATGAGAAGCCTTCATCGGAGGGTGCGTTGCATAACGGCGAAGTGTTTCGGTGATAATGTCCCGCACAGCCGGAAATCGGCTGGATCGCGAGGTTGCATCGGCAATAACATCCGTGCGCAGGGCCGGATCTTCGATCATATCGGCCGTCAGATACTCATGAATGTAGCGAGCGGCCGATACAGCGGCTTCGACATCATCGGGGCTATGTCCACCATCCAGAATATATTTCGCAGTGGCCCGATAAACGGCCCCTGTATCCAGATAGAACAGATGGAATTGATCGGCCAATCGCCGTGCAAGGGTGCCTTTGCCACTGGCTGATGGGCC
>CAZMZK010000126.1:0-2847 GCA_964570705.1 uncultured Micavibrio sp. | reverse complement strand
CGATCTTCCATGAATTGTTTGGAATTTTTGCCCATCAGGTCGTCGCCTTTGGCTATAGCTATGGCGGATTATACCTGACAGGCGGCATTATCGACCGCCTCTTCGCCCATAATCTGTTTGATCATCAAACATTCTTCCATCACTTTACCCAACAGACCGTGCCGATCGTGTTGGAGGATGTCCGCTCCACCCCCGTCTTTTGGGTTAAAGATGAGTTCATCAGCCTGAAAGGTTTGTTATTTTCCGTTCATTCAGAGGCCGCTTAACACGCACACAACTCTTTGATTTCTTCTTCGACAGCCCGGAATTCGGAGATCAGGACGTTCAGGGAATCGGGGGTAAAGAGGCCTTTTTCGGCGTTCGTCTGGATGGATTCGCAGATATCGCCCAATCGGGTGGCGGCAATAGAGCGCGCCGCCCCTTTCAGGGAATGCGCAACCTCGGCTACATGGGGCCAATCTCCGGCTTTGCTCAACCTGTCAATCTTGTCCACAAGGGGGCGGATCATATCGGGGAAGCGGGCCAGCATGGCCAAGGCAATTTCATCCAGATCCCCCATATAATCCCGCAATCCCACCGGATCAATCGCGGGACGCGTGTCCGGAGCCGCACCCATATGTGCGGGGTCGGATTCAGAAGCAAGGGGGGATAACGGAATGAGGGAGCGTGATTCCAACACACGGCGCAATGTGTCCAGCGTCAGGGGTTTGACAATAATTTCATCAAAACCGGCGGACAAAACGGACGGGTTGCGTGTGACATCATGGTCTCCGCTCAGCAAGATGACCTGACACTGTTTGGCATGGGCAAAACGGGCAATATCTGTGCCGGAACAATCGGGCAAATGCAGGTCGGCAATAACCAGATCATAGCGCACGCGGTCCAATTCGCGTTTGACGCCATCGCCACTGGGCAAAGCACATACCTGCGCGCCAAGAATTTCCAACTGGCGCGTCAAAACATTGCGCACGGCGTCATTGTCTTCGATCAGAAGAATACGGGGGGACATAAACAGAATCCCTACTCGTCATCGTCATCCGAATCAGGGTTGCGTCCATTGACTTCATCCTCGACATCATGCGCGATGGCAATAATCAAGGCATAGATCTCACAGATAATATCTTCGTTCGCTTCGCCAGCGCGGTCACCGACACGATTGATAACGTCTTTGATTCTGTCTTCTACAACGGTTGGAATATTGTGTTCGCCTTTGACTTTGGCGACTTCGCGCACAATATTAAAACGTTCCAGCAACAGATCCACAATTTTGTCATCCAGTGCATCAATACGGTCGCGGAATGGTTTCAAGATTTCTGAGGGTTTTGCCATGATTGTTCTTCCTGTTTTGGGCTAAACGCGTTACATATCTTGTATGACCCAGACACAAGAAAGTCCAGTAAAACCCGAAAATAAGCCCGCAGAATCCGAAAATTCTGTTGCTGCGCCGCCACAAGATTCTGTTGCCAAACCACCCCTTCCGCCCGAATATGGCGGACGCAAAGGCCCCGAGGCCACGCGTTACGGTGATTGGGAAATGAACGGCAAATGCGTTGATTTTTGACACATGGTTTTGAAACACGATGAAGATCAGGCACCTTCCCGATACGCTTGTTAATCAGATCGCCGCCGGAGAAGTGGTGGAACGCCCTGCAGCCGCCATCAAAGAATTGGTAGAAAATGCGATTGATGCGGACTCCACGCGGATAGAGGTCGAGTTGGTCGAAGGGGGCAAAACCCTGATCATTGTGCGTGATAACGGTTTTGGTATGGGGCCGGATGATTTACAGGCCGCCCTTGATCGCCATGCGACCTCCAAATTGCCCACCGAAGATTTGATGAATATCCATTTTCTGGGGTTCCGTGGCGAGGCGTTGCCATCGATTGCGTCCGTATCACGCATGAAAATTGCCACCCGCGAGCGTGGCGGAGAGGCCCATGAAATCGACGTGATTGATGGCCAGAAACACGCGCTTCGCCCAACCAATGTGGCCGAAGGCACCACCATCGAAGTGCGGGATTTGTTTTACCTGACTCCGGCCCGGTTAAAATTCCTGAAAACGGCCGCCACCGAATATGGCGCGGTCAAAGATATGCTGCAACGTTTGGCCATGGCCTATCCGGCGATTGCCTTCCGTCTGACCCATAACGGCGCGACATCGTTTCATTATCCGGTGTTGGATACCGATCCACACCGGCAACAAAAACAACGGTTGCGCGATATTATGGGCGATGATTTTATCGCCAACGCCATTCCGGTTCTGGCCGAACGTCACGGGGTTACCCTGAGCGGATGGATTGCCAAACCGACCCATAATGTCGGAACCGCGCAAAAACAATTCTTGTTCGTGAATGGCCGGTCCGTGCGGGATAAACTCTTGCTGGGGGCCATTCGGGCCGGATATATGGACGTGATGGCCAAAGACCGGTATCCGGTTGTCTCTCTTTTCCTGACCGTTCCACCGGAAGAGGTGGATGTCAACGTTCACCCCGCCAAAGCCGAAGTGCGTTTTCGCGATTCGGCAATTGTGCGCGGGTTGATTGTCTCGACCATTCGTCGTGCCTTACAGGAACAGGATATTGCCCCTGTCACGTCCCTGACCGATGAATTGGTCACCCGTCTTGAAGCGCAACGGACACAGCAAGACTCCGGCTCTTTTTATCATCCCCGTGCCATGCTTACGCCGTATTCTTCCTCAGGGAGCGGGCGGTCTTATTCGGGATGGACGTCTTCCGGATTGGCCGAACACGTGAACAATGCCTATGCGCCTGCCGCGAACTCCATGCTTGGCTGGATCGCGGCAGGCGCATAGGCATTGTTCACGTGTTCGGCCAATCCGGAAGACGTCC
>CAZMZK010000125.1:0-2852 GCA_964570705.1 uncultured Micavibrio sp. | reverse complement strand
ACGGCAAGACTTCCGCCGCGGATTGCAATGTTCCTTCGGAAATATAAACTTCGATCTCACCCGTTGGAAGAGAGGCGTTTTCAGTGCCAGCATGACGGGCTTTGACTTTTCCCGTAACGGTGATCACGGATTCGACACGCCATTTATTCGCCTCTTGCAACACCGGGCTATCCAGATCCACCACGCATTGAGTCAGACCATGTGTATCCCGTAAATCGATAAACAAAACCCCGCCATGGTCACGGATGCGATGAATCCATCCGGATAATTTGACGATTTGACCTTCATCGGACAGGCGCAACGCGCCACAGGTATGAGAACGATAGGTGTGCATTATAGTTTTTCTTTCAAAAAAAGGTTTACATGCCTTTATAGCGGGAGAACCGATTGATTCCAACGGGATTTTTATGCATTTTTATCAAAATCCCCCCCATTCAATTGCCCCATTCAATCCCCCCACCGGGTGCAACAGTTCCTCGTGCGGCCACACCAGACAGCTTAACCCATCCATCCAATGCCTCGGTCTCATGAGGCGGGACATACATAACATTAATCCATCCTTTATAGGATGTATACGCAAAAACCATATCCCCTGTCACAGCGAACAGATCCCCATGCCGACAATGATCATCAGGGGCTGTATAAAGATAAAGCCGGGCTTTTTGCATCACTTCGTACACAACCGGAGGGGATAATATGACCTCGTCCTCTTCTGCCGCAACCTGAACGCGCGTGCAGATAGACTCTGCCTGAGCCAAGACAGGAAACAAGCACCAGATACACACAAGAAGGAAGAAAAAGCGTGTCATTTTGATCTATTCCTCTTTCATTTCGACGGGGCTATTCGACGGGGCTATCGCCCCTAAACCGACCGGGACTTTACCATATTTCTGGAGCAATACAACCAATTTAAGCCCCCCTACAAAGCATTAGCAATCACCATTCTTGCCAAAAAAAAATTTGCGATACGCCATGGCTCGGAAACGCGCCAACGGGATGACGCGCACGAGGGTTTCCACAGACTATTAGGCTTTTGTTAACCGCTTTCATGACAAAATTATGAGTTCATCACTTTGAATTAGAGGCTTACAAAATTGCCCGGATCCGTGTATTCAAGATGACGTGTAAAATGAAGACTGCGTCCCACATCCAACCCTTGGCCCAACCCCTGTCCCTGTCATCGTAATGCAGCCATCCAACGATTTAAAATTCCAAAGAGACCGTTTCCTTGCATTTTCCTTTGCCGGGGCCGATCTTCTGATCGAGATCAACCCGACCGGACACATTACGTTTGCCGCGGGCGCCACAAAAGCTATTCTGGGAAAGGACGACAAAGACATCCTGAATACCGATTTTGCGACATTTTTTTCGGACGATGATAAAGAGCTGATCAATATCATTCAAAAACACACCAAAGTTGCCACCAAACAAGGCCCCTATCTCGTCACCATCCATCCCGCAGACGACAAAAGCAACGCCCGCCATGTTTTTTTGTCCAGTTTCAAAATGTTGCCGCATGGCCCGACCAGTGTCGCCATTTCTTTGGGCGATGATTTGTTAAAAACCATGAAATTTGAACGACGCGCCGGAGACGTTGCACACATTGCGAATCCCGAAGAGTTCGAAAACCTGTTGCAGAAAAAAATCCCTGCCATGTTGGCCAGACAGGAAGACACGCACGTGCAACTTTTGCAATTGCCGGGGGTCGAAACATACAAAACAAAAATGGGATCCGATAATTGGGTTAATTTTATGGCCTCGATTGGACAAACCATTATGGAGTTTTCCAAAGACGGAGAAAGCGCGGTCCAGATTGAAAATGGCAAATACCTCTTGCTGAAAGATCCCCAATCAAACGCCGAAGAGCTTCTGAATCAAAAATTGATGTCTCTGGCCAAAGATTACAACATTGGCGATAACCTGAACATTGAATCCAAAAACATTCAGGCCGATGCCGATACCCTGACGGCAAAGGAAACCACCCGCGCCATTCTTTATACCATTAAGAAGATGGAAAGTGGCGGAATTGATAATTGCGGCGACGACCTGCGCGAAACATTCGGGGCCTATCTTCAGGAAAATTCCAAAAAAATCAGCGATTTGAAACGGATTATCTCGCATCAGGAATTTGCCATCCATTTCCAACCGATTGTTGACCTGAAAACAGAGATGATTTCGCACCATGAAGTTCTGGTCCGATTTGAAAAACAAGCATCTCCCTTCGAACTGATCACCTTGGGTGAAGAAGTCGGCATTGCATCGGATATCGACTTGTCCATCTGTCGCCAATCTTTGAAATATGCGGACATTCATGCCGCCCGCAATATCGGGAAATTGGCGGTGAATATTTCCGGCGCGTCCATCCACAACGATATTTTTGTCGATAAACTTCTCTCAACGCTCAAACAATACCCGAAAGCCGCGCAAAACCTGATCTTTGAAATCACGGAATCCAGCGAAATCAAGGAACTGGACAAAGTCAACACCCTGATCCAACACTTACGCAAAAACGGTCATGCCGTCTGCCTTGACGATTTTGGTGCGGGCGCCGCGTCCTTCCAGTATCTCCACAAATTGCATGTCGATGGCATTAAAATCGACGGATCCTACGTCAAAACCCTGCTCACATCCCCACGGGATGCCACCATGGTCCGGAATATCACCAAAATGTGCCATGAATTGGACATTTATGTGGTGGCAGAAATGATTGAAACCCGCGAACAATCGAACTATCTTCTTGATTTGGGAGTGGATAAGGGGCAAGGCTGGCTGTTTGCCAAGGCGGCTCCGGACACGCTTCCCCTGGATAAAAAGATTGGGTCCTGATGTCGTTACAAACGTCTTTTTCGCCG
>CAZMZK010000124.1:0-2933 GCA_964570705.1 uncultured Micavibrio sp. | reverse complement strand
GAATCTGCTTGTGCTCCGGTTGCCGATCGTATTGTCATCACGTTTCCCGATGGGAAAACCCGTGACTATACCACTGGCGTCACAGGGGCCGAGATCGCGGATTCGATTGCCAAATCTTTGGCCAAGGCCGCCATTGCCGTCAAAATTGACGGGGTGCTGTCTGACCTGTCCTTGCCAATTCATCACTCAGCCACAGTGGCGATTGTCAAACGCGAAGATCCTGAAGGTCTGGAACTGATCCGCCATGACGCCGCGCATATTATGGCGGAAGCCGTGCAAAAGCTCTTTCCCGGCACACAGGTCACGATTGGCCCAACGGTGGAAAACGGGTTTTATTACGATTTTTTCCGCAACCAACCTTTTACCACCGAGGATTTTGACGCCATCGAAGCCGAAATGCGCCGGATTGTCGAACGCGGGAGCGATTTCGTCCGCGAAGTCTGGAGCCGTGAAAAAGCCATCGCCTATTTTAAAGACAAAGGCGAGCATTTCAAAGTCGAGCTGATCGAGGATTTGCCCGGTACCGAAGATATTAAAATCTATCGCCAAGGCGACTGGCTTGATCTCTGCCGCGGGCCCCACATGGCGAACACGCGCCAGATCGGCACGGCCTTTAAATTGATGAAAGTGGCGGGAGCGTACTGGCGCGGCGATAGCAACAAACAAATGTTAACGCGGATTTATGCGACCGCATGGCGCACGGATGACGAACTCAAAGCCCATCTGCACCAATTGGAAGAAGCCGAAAAACGCGATCACCGCAAAATCGGCAAAGAAATGGATTTGTTCCATTTGCAGGAAGAAGCCCAAGGGTCGGTCTTCTGGCACCCGAAAGGATATCAAATCTGGCTGGCGTTGGAGGCTTATATGCGCCGCCGCTTGCGGGACAACGGGTATATCGAAGTCAAAACCCCCCAATTGATGGATAAAAAATTCTGGGAAGCCTCTGGCCACTGGGACAAATACCGCGATGGGATGTTTATTGTTCCCGATGAAATCCCCAGCATTGAAGTCGATAAGCCCGTCTTGTCCGACAAGGCATTTGATAATCTGATGGCGTTAAAGCCGATGAATTGCCCCGCGCATATCCAGATTTTCAAACAAGGGATCAAATCATACCGCGACCTGCCAATCCGCATGGCCGAATTCGGGTGTTGCCACCGGAACGAAGCGCACGGAGCTTTGCACGGCCTGATGCGCGTGCGTCAGTTTACACAGGATGACGCCCATATCTTTGCCCGTGAAGACCAGATCTTCAGCGAAGCCAAGGCGTTTGTCGAATTATTTTATGCCTGTTACAAAGATCTCGGGTTTGAAAATATCTCGATCAAGCTGGCCACCCGCCCGGAAAAACGGGTCGGCACAGATGCACAATGGGATAAGGCAGAGAAAGCTTTGGCCACGGCGCTGGAACAGCTTAATCTTCCTTACACGATCGCCGAAGGGGATGGGGCGTTTTATGGCCCGAAATATGAATTTCATATGAAGGATGCCATTGGCCGGTCATGGACCTGCGCCACATTGCAGCTCGATTATAACCTTCCGGAGCGTCTGGATGCGTTCTATATCGGCGAAGATGGACAACGCCATCGCCCTGTCATGCTTCACCGCGCCATCTTTGGATCGATTGAACGCTTTATCGGTATTTTGATTGAAAACTATGCGGGCAAATTGCCGCTGTGGTTGATGCCGGTGCAATGCGTCGTGGCGACGATCACCAGCGACGCGGATGATTACGCCCGCGAAGTGGTTGAAAGCTTGAAAAAGCAAGGGATCCGTGCCGAGCTGGATCTGCGCAACGAGAAAATCAACCTGAAAGTCCGTGAACATTCCTTGCAAAAAGTGCCCGCCCTGTTTGTGGTGGGTGCCCGCGAAGCGGCCGAAAAAACCGTGGCCATTCGGCGTCTGGGGTCGGACGGACAGCAGATTGTCTCTATGGCCGAGGCTGTGGCGGCCTTGGTTGACGAAGCGCGTCCCCCTTACTAAGCGAAAGAGAAGAAGGACGGTCGCCATGATCAAAGCCGGCGTTATCGGGCATCCGATTGCACATAGCAAGTCACCGCGCATTCATGGCTACTGGTTGCAACACTTCGGCATTGCGGGGGAGTATAAAGCGTATGATATTCCTCCCGCGACGCTGAAAGACGGGGTGTCGGATCTGGTGCAACAGGGACTACGCGGGTTTAATGTCACCCTCCCCCACAAACACACCATCATGGATCTCTGCGACGACGTTCAGGATGATGCGCAAAAAATCGGGGCGGTCAATACAGTCGTCATTGATGCACAGGGTCGTCTGACAGGACGAAACACCGATGCGTTCGGGTTTCACCAGAATTTAAAAGAAACCTTACCCGACTTTGATGCAACTGGAACAACCGCATTGGTGATCGGGGCCGGTGGGGCCGCGCGCGCCGTGCTCTATGCGCTGGCCAAGCTGGGGGTGTCAGAGATCCGCCTTGCCAACCGCACCTTTGAGACCGCCCGCGATATGGCGGATCTGTACCGGAATTCCGGAGCGCATGCGATTGCGTGGGAATCGCGGCAGGATGGAATCGAGGGCGCAGATCTGATTATCAACACAACCTCGTTGGGCATGACGGGGCAGCCACCGCTGGATCTGCCACTGGACAACATGAAAGACGGGGCGGTGGTGTATGATATTGTCTATGCCCCGTTGATCACACCGCTCTTGGCAGAGGCCAAAACGCGTGGGGCGCGGATTGTTACGGGGATCGGTATGTTGCTGCATCAGGCACGCCCCGGGTTCGCGGCATGGTACGGACGCACGCCCTCCGTGACCCCGGAACTGGAAGCATATGTTCTGGCAGTACCGTCATCCCAGCGGGAGCTGGTATCTCTTTGATTTCAAAAGATTCAAGATTCCGGCTTTCGCCGTAATGACGGGTTTTTAGAGGTGAGCAAAAGAAATT
>CAZMZK010000123.1:0-2947 GCA_964570705.1 uncultured Micavibrio sp. | reverse complement strand
GGAAAACCGCGCCCAACGGATGGATGGCCACCCGCTATGAAAACAAAGGCAAAGAAGCTGGCCGTAGCCAGACTTATCTGCTTTATAAAAGAAAAGCCAGATTTGACGTTCACGCCTGATGCTTCAGATAATACCGCGCGTAACGTAGGTCTCCTTTTTTTGTCAGTGCGCCCTTGCTAACCAAATCCTGTAAGTCACGGGTTACGGTGGCACGTGGGGCATCGGTTATACGGATGTAATTCTCAGAACTTAATGGTCTTAAGCCTCCAAAACCACGCCATTATGAGTTCTAACCTTTCTTTCTATAGCTCATTATATCGCATAAAAATGAGTTATAGAACGGAATTCTATAACTCAAAAATCCACAAGATATGTGGTCTATACTCTGTTCATGAAACCACCCGAAAGTTTTCCCCCTCACCCAACCCTCTCCCCGCGGGGGAGAGGGCAACGCAGGCTTAAGGCTGTAGGCCTTTAGCCGAAGTCGGGTGAGGGGGCTCTTTTTTCGGGTCATTAACCGAACGAAGTATAGATTCAACTTTTCTCGAAAACGAGTGCAGTGTTTCCGTTATGCCTTTGGGGTGAGCGCCCTAGCTGTTTTGCAACAGCTTGGCAGCATCTAGAGCGGCGTAGGTAATAATACCATCGGCTCCAGCGCGTTTAAAGGCAAGGAGCATTTCCATCATCGCGATATTTTCATCCAACCAGCCATTGCGAGCGGCGGCTTTGATCATGCAATACTCGCCCGACACATTGTAGGCGTAAGTTGGCATGCCAAAGGTTTGTTTTACGCGATAGAGAATGTCCAGATACGGCAAACCAGGCTTGACCATTACCATATCGGCGCCTTGTTGGATATCCAGTTCGACTTCCCGAATGGCTTCGTCCGAATTGGCCGGATCCATTTGGTAGGTTTTGCGGTTTTTGGGGCCTGCACCCTGACCCAGCGAGCACCCGGCCGCATCGCGGAAGGGGCCATAGAATCCCGAAGAATATTTGGCAGCATACGCCAAGATAGCCGTGCGGGTGTTTCCGGTTGTGTCCAGCGCGGCCCGAATGGCGGCAATCTGGCCATCCATCATGCCTGATGGGGCAATCACATCGGCTCCGGCTTCGGCTGCAATCACGGCTTGTTTGGCAATATTTTCAATGGTGCGGTCGTTGTCGACATCGTTATGGATCATATCCAGAGGGCCGCAATGGCCATGATCGGTATATTCGCAAAAACACGCATCCGCCATAATCACAAGGTCGGGACAGGTGTCTTTGGCGCGTTTAACCATACGATCCATCAAGCCACCTTTACGGAAGGAGTCGGTGCCTTCATGATCTTTGTGGTTGGAAACGCCAAACAACATGACGGCCGGAACTTTGGCGGCCTCCACCTGTTTCAACAAGGTTTCAAGGCTTTTTTCAGTCTGGCGGAACACACCAGGCATAGAGGAGACTTCCTGAGGTTCTGACAAGCCTTCATCCACGAAAATCGGATAAATAAAATCATCGGTATGCAGGTGGTTCTCCCGTACCAAGCGGCGCATATTTTCGGATTGGCGCAAACGGCGTGGACGTGTGATCAAATCGGTGGATTCATGATGATGGGAGCATTCGGGTGAGGAATGGGGCTTGTTCATGGGTGATACAGACATTGTCGGCTCCTGAATATGTGATACAGAAACAGATTTAGACCATAAAAAAAGCCCTGTAAAGCGCTCTTACAATTCTCCAATTACTTTGCAAGTTTCGAAAGAAAAGAAACACTACTTGAATTTTGGGCGGTTCTTTTGTATGGGTAGGTGTAATTCCTGACCGATGTGGCAAAGTTAATGTATTCTCTCCGAATATATCGGGTGAGAACCCGAGGGACCTTTGAATATGGGATATTTCACGCGCCGAGAGACACAACGTAAAGCCATGCACGCCGCCACTATTGCGGCGCGATGGGGGCGGTATTCCCCTATGGCTTTGACGGGCTTGGCCGCGATTTTGCTCTTGTCATCCATGATTAAGCCGGATTTATGGGCTGGCCCGCGTGTGGCGGCAACGGACACCATGGCTCCTGCGATCCGGATTGTGGGCGCGCCGTTCCGGATGATGACCGAAGCGTTTAGTGATGCAACCGGATTGACACAAATTCGGGCAGAAAATGCACGTTTGCGGGCGGAAAACAAACAATTGCATGAATGGTATCAAACCGCCATGCTGTTGCGGGCTGAAAACCAGTCTCTGAAAGATCTGTTGAATGTGATCCCTGAGCCGGATCAAAGCTATATTACCACACGGATTATTGCGGATTCTGGCAGCAGTTTTGTCAAAACGGTCCTGATTGAGGCCGGACAAGACAATTCGGTCGAAGAAGGGCAGGCGGTTCTTGGGTCTCAAGGGATGATTGGGCGTGTGATCGAAGTTGGGCAGCGCGCCTCGCGCGTTCTGCTGTTGAACGATATCAACTCGCATGTTCCGGTTGTGATTGAAGGAGCCAATCAACGGGCTGTTCTGGCCGGAACCAATGATGATTTGTTGCATTTGATCCACCTTCCTCCGGATGTTCTGGTGGAAAAGGGCGCGCGGATTGTGACATCGGGCAGTGGCGGAACCTTTCCTATGGGATTGCCGATTGGTGAAGTGTCGGAAATCCGTAATGGTATTCCGGTTGTACGGCTTTACTCGGATCCGTATGTCGCCGGATATGTCCAGATCGTCGAAAAGCCTCAAGATCCGAATGTGCGCCAAAGCATTAAAAAACTAACGTCCGGAACAGAATAGCATGAGTGGCGTGGGTGTGTCCGGTGTTCATTTTTTGAAATTGGCCGGTATTTATATCTTTCTGTTTGTCCTTCTTCTGATGAATTTGGTGGATGTTCCGTTTCTGGGGGCAGAGGGAGGGCGTCTGTCCCTGTTATTGATCGGATTGTATTTCTGGACGGTCTATCGCCCGCCTTTATTGCCG
>CAZMZK010000122.1:0-3062 GCA_964570705.1 uncultured Micavibrio sp. | reverse complement strand
TTTGCTCGTTCAGATAATACTCACGCTGGGTCTTTTCCATCTGGCGTTTGACGCGGCCACGAATACGTTTTTCCACTTGCAGAACACCGATCTCGCCCTCCATCAATCCGAAGATATGTTCCAATGTTTCGGGAACAGATGGAATCTCCAACAGCTTTTGCTTCTCTTCGATTTTCAGGGTCAGATGCGACGCAATTGTATCGGCCAATTTCGAAGGATTATCAATCTGGCTGATCGATACGATGACCTCTGGCGGAATTTTTTTATTCAATTTCAAATATTCTTCGAACTGGGTCATCACGGCGCGCGACAAAGACTCCAGCTCCGGAGAATTTACAGCATTATCTTCAAACGCATGGGCTTCGACTTCCAGACAGGAATCCACCGATGTATACTTGCTCACCCGTGCGCGGGTGACACCTTCGACCAGAACCTTCACCGTTCCGTCCGGCAATTTCAACAATTGCAAAATCGTCCCGATGGTTCCCACATCGTACAAATCATTAGGTTTCGGGTCATCAATTCCGGATGTTTTCTGGGTTAACAACAAAATCTGTTTATTGCCTTCCATCACTTTTTCCAATGCCGCCACCGATTTCTCGCGCCCCACGAATAACGGCACGATCATATGCGGAAAGACAACAATGTCCCGCAACGGCAAAACAGGAAGGGTCTGCGCAGAATTTGTCAGGCGAAAGCCAAGCATAAAAAACCTCTATTCAAATATATTAACGGATGAATCTAATTCATAAATTACGGGTTATCAACCAGATTAGGGGGCACATCTAAGGAAATAGTTAATTTTTTACAGAAAGCAAGGCGCCATCCCCTTTTCGCCCTCCCCTCTGCACAGGTTTACATCCGGCCTATCCTCGGCTATACCACGTTTTACGTTGTTCATTATTTTATGTATGTTTATGTTGAAAGACGACCACCATGTCACATTATAGCCATGATAAATATGTTTCCTGGGATGATATTCAGGCCATGTGCCGCCATTTGGCGAGCCAAATCCACGCAGACCACCCCGACATCACTCGCATACTGGCGATTACACGTGGCGGACTTTTTCCCGCAGGAATTCTGGCACGTGAATTGAACATCCGGATGATCGAAACCGTGGGCATGGAGTCGTATAACGAACAGGACCAGGGATCGAACGTCACCGTGTTAAAACCATTTTCGCCGGACTATACCGAAAATGTTTTGGTGGTGGATGATTTGGCCGACACCGGCAACACCCTGACCGCCCTGCGAAAAAGCCTGATCAATCCGGTTGTAGCCACCTTGTTCGTCAAACCTTTGGGCGCGCATTTGGTGGATTATTACATTGAAAACGTCCCCCAATCCACATGGGTCCGCTTTCCGTGGGACACGACCCGTCAATATGTCCCTCCCCTTGTTTCATAAGCAAAAACTTATATATTATTCCATAAAGCTCCATCCAGAAAATCCTGCAGGATAATCTGGGCAGCCATTTTATCGACCACCTCGCTGCGCTTTTTGCGGGACATATCGATGTCATCAATCATAAAGCGTTCGGCTTTTTTGGTGGAAAAACGTTCGTCATAGAAAAGCACCGGAAGATCCGGAATATGCTTCATAATTTCCAGAAGAACATCGCGAGTCGCCTGACAACGCACCCCCACCGTCCCATCCACATTCAACGGCCACCCCACCACAAAGCCGACGATCCCGTAATCCGCCATCATTTTTTTCAAAATCAGGGCATCTTTGGCAATTTTTGTGCGCCGGATCACCTGTAATGGGCTGGCAAACCCCGCCATCACCGACCCAAAGGCCACACCAATGGTTTTGGTACCAATATCCAACCCCAACAAGCGATCTTGCGGGGTGAGGCCTTGGCGAAATTCTTCTTCGGATAGGATTGGCATAAACTCTTGCAGCGTTTTCATTAGAATGTTAAGCCTTTTGATAACCTAAAAAAAAGAGAAATTCCATGTCTATTGATAAAGCGACTGTTCAAAAAATTGCCTCCCTCGCCCGTATCAAGGTCACCGAAGACGACCTGAACTATTACGCCCCCCAGCTTCAAAAGATTTTAGGCTGGGCCGAACAGTTACAGGAAATCAACACAGATGGGGTTGAACCTCTTCTGTCTGTGTCCGAAATCGCCTGCCGTCTGCGCCCCGATGTGGTGAATGACGGAGGAAATGCGGCTGCCGTGTTATCCAACGCCCCCGAATCTGTCGAAGGATTCTTTGTTGTCTCCAAAATTGTCGAGTAAGCCATGACACGTGATATCCGTTGGAAACAGAGATTTCAGAATTTCGAACGAGCTTTTATTCTGCTCCGTTCGGTGTTTGATGCGGGGCCTGTTTCTTCCTTATCCGATTTGGAAAAAGAGGGAACAATTCAAAGATTCGAATACACGTATGAACTGGCCTGGAAAACGCTGAAGGATTATTTGGAGTATCAGGGAACCGTTCTTGACCAAATCACCCCGCGCACCGTTCTAAAAGCTGCTTTTGCCGCACGTTTCATTCAAGATGGTCAGGTCTGGATGGATATGATTGATCACCGTAATACGATGGCACACATGTACAGCCATGATAAATTTATGGAAATTCTAAACGCCATTGAAACCAGATATCTTGGTGCCATGGACGATCTTTATCTGTTTTTCAAACAAAAATCGTTGGGGGATGAAACATGACAGACTTCAATCTCTCCGCTACACAGATCAACATGATGCACTCTCTTTTTTCCCGATATAAGGATCTTGAAAAAGTATCTGTTTTCGGATCGCGCGCCATGGGGACAAATAAACCAAATTCTGATATTGATTTAGTCTTCTGGGGCGATATAAATGACGTTGATAAACGTCGCCTGTATAACCAGTTGGAAGAGCTCCCCATTCCTTACCAATTTGATTTTATTGCTTATGACGACATCCAGCATCGTGCCTTAAAAGACCATATCAATCGTTGTTCCAGACCTATTTATACCAAACCCAAAGACAGTACACATCATGACGCATAAAAACCTGATTTCCCTATCGATTACCGAAGCTTTGCACGGCCTGAAGGAAAAGCACTTCT
>CAZMZK010000121.1:0-3134 GCA_964570705.1 uncultured Micavibrio sp. | reverse complement strand
CACGTCATGAGCTGGATTTATTGGATCGCGCGGCCGTACGCACATATCTGCGTGCAGGATCTTTCGACGCGATCATTCATGCAGGTGCCAAGGTCGGGGGTATCAAAGCCAATATCAACGACCCTATCGGTTTTATGACCGAAAATATTCTGATCAACACCCATGTGATTGAAGAGGCGCGTCACGCGGGGATTCCAAACCTGATCAATATCGGCAGTTCGTGCATGTATCCACGCGACTTTCGTAACCCCTTGCGTGAAGATGATATTTTGGCGGCTCCGCTGGAACCCACCAACGAGGGATATGCCATCGCCAAAATTGCGGCTGCGCGGTTGTGTACCTATATCTCGGACAAACACGGGTTTGCGTACCGAACCTTTATCCCCTGCAATATGTATGGGCCGGATGATACATTCGACCTTGATCACGGGCATTTGTTGGCGGCCGCCCTTATGAAGGTGCATGCGGCCCACCAAAACGGAGATTCCGATGTGGACATCTGGGGGGATGGAACGGTTTTGCGCGAATTCCTGTATGTGGATGATCTGGCGCGTTTTATCCTGAACTCTTTGCCCCGATTGGCGGGACTACCTCCTGTTCTGAATTGTGGGTTGGGCCGCGATTACACCGTCAATGCGTATTATGATATGGTGGCTGCGGTCATCGGGTTTTCCGGTACCTTCGTCCATAACCTGTCGGCGCCCGTGGGCATGACCCATAAATTGATGGATATTACTTTGGCAAAAACATATGGCTGGGATCCTCGCACCTCTGTGCCTGAAGGATTGCAAAAAGCCTATGCCGGATTTTTGCAACAGGCGGCGCGTGGGTGAATGAAACGGATTGTGCCCATTCTTATGGCCGGTGGCGTTGGATCTCGGTTATGGCCGACCTCCACCCCCGAACGCCCCAAACAATTTATCCCGTTAAAGACGGGGGGAACCACCTTTGATAATGCACGGCGCCGTTCTGCCAACCGCGACCTTTTCACGCCCCCCGTCATTTTATGCGCCCCCCAGCATCAGGATCTGGTCAAAGAATCGTATCCCGATCCGGAAGAGGCCTTTCTGATCTGCGAGCCCGTCGGACGGAATACCGCGCCGGCCTGTTGCACCGGAGCCTTGGTCGCGCAAAAAATAGGCGGAGAAGATGTCCCGCTACTCATTCTTCCCGCCGATCATGATATTCCGGATATCGCCGCCTTTGAAAACGCGGTAAAAGCCGCACACCCTTTGGCTGAAGAGGGGTATATTGTGACATTCGGCATAAAGTCCGAATTCGCCCATACCCAATATGGCTATATTGAAAAGGGTGCTCCTTTGCACAATGGCGCAAGTCGCGTCGCTACATTTACCGAAAAACCCGATGTCGAAACGGCAGAAGACTATCTGCGCAGTGGTCGTTATCTGTGGAATTCCGGAATATTTATGGCGCGGGCCGATTGTCTGATGGCCGAATTAACCACATATTGCCCCGATATTGTGCTCTGCACCCGTCAGGCGTGGGACCATGCCGAAAATATCGGTCCAAATGGGGCGCAAACCTATCTTTTGGAGGAATCCGCCTTTGCCGCCGCGCCCAAAATATCGTTTGATTATGCCGTCATGGAACGGACACACAAAGCCTGTGTTCTGGAGGTTGATTTCCTGTGGCGCGATATGGGCGGGTGGGATGCGTTGATGGAGTTTTCTCTTTCCAAATAAAGGGGGATGGACACTAAAATATTTGTTGCACCGCACACTTATCATAAGATATATTGAAGTTATAAATGTGGTGTTATTTTAGAGGAGCGCAATCATGGTTCATCAAATGTCTGTTTATCCAAATACTGTTACAACCCTCATGTCCCACCGTGTTGTGGACAAGACCATTTCCGTGGAAATGGGGCATCTGAATATCATTATCGGAGAACATCTTCATACCTTGACGAGCGGAATGAATGTTACGATTCCGAAAAACACGTTGTTTGCTTATGCGAATTTGTCGCCTAGCCCGACCGTTATCACAGAACGGATTGAACACCCGACCTTTGCAAAAGATCTGGTTGTCCATGCCGAAGTCAACGGGATTGTTTATGACGCAAACCCTTCTCCGGCCCTGCAATCCAGCCTGTCTCTGTACCGTTCTTTGGTTGACATGCTGATCGCAACACCGGAAAAAATGTCGGCCTAAACAATAAGCAGCGAGCCTCCTCTCTGAATCTGTGAGACCAGTTTTGTCTTTGGAAGAGGGGAGGAATGGTGCGCAATACAGGGATTGAACCTGTGACCCCTACGATGTCAACATAGTGCTCTACCGCTGAGCTAATTGCGCGTGACGAATAACGTAACGGGTTTCTATCTTGAAATATTACGGATTGCAAGCTCAAAAATTTATCTTTCTGCTAATTTTGTCATGAGCCCGCAGTTTATCTCCGGATTTTTATGACATTTTATATTTTTCTTGCAGAAGTGTGAAAAAATAGGGTAGCGTACGCACATAAGATCTGTGGCGACGTTTCAAAGAGTAAATGGCGCACACAGGCAAACCGGATGGTGGCTTATTGCCCCAGCGAGTTGATACAGGACGTTCAGGCTGTCTGTACGAGGAATAAGAAAAAGCCCCAACTGGGGGCTTTTGTGTTTTCGGATTTAGATAATTGTCTGTAGCTTTTTTTAGTTATTTCTTTTCGCCAGTTTTGTCAGAAGTCTTTTCAGAAGTCTTGTCATCTGCGGCAACAGTCATTTTCACGATTTTGTCGGGATTGGCGGGTGGTTCTCCGCGTTTGATTTGATCGACAAATTGCATGCCTTCCACAACTTGGCCCCAAACCGTGTATTGTTTGTTCAGGAAGCTACAGTCATTAAAGCAGATAAAGAATTGGGAATTCGCCGAGTTCGGGTTTTGCGAGCGCGCCATGCCGACCGTTCCACGTCCGAAATTGGTCGAATTGAATTCGGCAGGAAGGTTCGGGAGGTCGGATCCGCCCATACCGGTTCCGGTCGGGTCGCCCGTTTGAGCCATAAATCCATCAATTACGCGGTGGAAGATAAGTCCATCATAAAACCCTTTGCGGGTCAGTGTTTTGATTTGTTCGACATGTTTGGGGGCCACATCGGGCATTAATTTAATCACAACACGGCCATAGGTCGTAT
>CAZMZK010000120.1:0-3209 GCA_964570705.1 uncultured Micavibrio sp. | reverse complement strand
ATCTGGCGTATGTGGAATACGTAACCGAATAAAGCTTTACGTTAGTATCATCATGTCACATAAAATGGTCACACTTCTCGGATCCACAGGGTCCATCGGCACCAACACGATTGATTTGATCGCGGCGCACCCCGACCAGTATCGTGTCCGTGCCTTGACAGCCGGAAAGAATGTGCCCCTCCTTGCTGCCCAAGCCAAAGCGTTGCAGCCGGAATTTGTGGCCATTGCAGACCCTGCCCTGTGGCATGATCTCCAATCCGCCCTGTCCGGAACCGGAATCACATGCGGTGCGGGCGAGTCAGCCATTCTGGAGGCTGCCGCCATGACAACAGATATGTGCGTTGCGGCGATTGTCGGGTTTGCCGGATTAAAACCTGTCCTGACCGCCATCCGCCACGCCAAAGCCGTGGCCATTGCCAACAAAGAACCATTGGTGGCTGCCGGACGTTTGGTACTGGATCTGGCCGAAAATTTCGGCACAAAAATTTTGCCCGTCGATAGCGAGCATAATGCGATTTTTCAGGTCTTTGAAAACCATCATCGCGACCAGATTAAAAAGATTATCCTGACAGCCTCTGGCGGGCCTTTCCGCACATGGGACAGCGACCGGATCAAAACAGCCACAGTGGATCAGGCCTTGGCCCATCCGAATTGGACGATGGGAGCCAAAATCTCGGTAGATAGCGCCAGCCTGATGAACAAAGCTCTGGAAGTGATCGAAGCCCATTACCTCTTCGCCATGCCCGCCGAACAGATCGATGTGATCATTCATCCGCAATCCATTATTCATTCGATGGTGGAATATCGCGATGGATCGGTTCTGGCGCAATTGGGCGCCCCCGATATGCGAACGCCGATTGCCTATGCGCTCGCCTATCCGGATCGTATGCCCACCACGGGAAACACACTGGATTGGGAAAAATTATCCACTCTGCAGTTTGAAAAACCGGATCGTCAAAAATTCCGCGCCCTGCAACTGGCCTATGATTGTCTAGCCGCCGGCCCCGCGCACCAGATTGCCCTGAACGCCGCAAATGAAATCGCTGTTCAAAAATTCCTCGACCGCGAAATCGCCTTTGGTGACATTATCCCCCTCATCGAGCATGGCCTGTCCCGCGTCCCCGCCGCCGCATCCCCCGCCACATTGGGCGACATTGTGGCGCTGGATGCAGAAATCCGGCGTGCGGTTCTTTAACCAATTTTGTCCTATCAACAGAAAGCCCTCCCCCCATGTTAAAACTTCCTACGATTATCGGTCATCGCGGCGCCAAAGCCTACGCCCCTGAAAACACGCTGGAATCCATTCATACGGCGGCGGATATGGGCTGCAAATGGGTAGAGCTGGATGTCAAACTGACCAAAGACTCCGTCCCGATTATCCTGCATGACGATGATCTGGACCGCACCACCAATGGCCACGGGCCGGTGGCAGAGATCACCTATGCCGATTTATGCCATCTGGAGGCTGGGAGTTGGTTTTCCGAGAGTTTTTCCGGTATTAAAATCCCCACTCTGGAAGAGGCTATTGACGTCATTCTGGGCCGCAATCTGGGCGTCAACCTGGAAATAAAACCCTGTCCGGGACGCGAAAAAGATACCGCCGAAGCGATGCTGGATGTTTTATCCCAAATCTGGGATGACCGTGATCGTTTGCTGATCTCCAGCTTTTCCCACGTTTCGCTGGAAACGGCTGCCGATATGGCGGGCGACTGGTACCGTGGCTTGCTTCTGGAATCCGAACCTGCCCCGAACTGGGCCGAACTCGCGGATTATCTGGAAGCCACCACCATCAATATTGATGGTCGTACGGCCACCCGCGAATTGGTCGACGACATCATGGACACCGAACGACCAATTCTGGCGTACACGATCAATGATCCGTACCTCGCACGCCAACTGCGCCAATGGGGAGTCGACAGCATGTTCACCGATGATCCCGATGCGGTGAACGATGCGTTGTTCAAACCGCATTGATTAGAATATTACGCCCGTTTTGCAACCCCCGTCATCACGTCTGCTATCACATCTGTCATCGTGTCGGACGGCATGTGTGGCTCTAGCTCTGTGCGGAGCCCCAGCATTTCAAGAACGCGGGAAATTTCAGCTTCGTCCGTGTTCATCATATCGGCCACGCAGGCAATCGCGGTGGGAATACAAACGTCGACACGCTCGGAATTTTCCGACCGGATCCGGCGCATAAACCGGACATAAATCTCCATTTCGTAATTGGCCTCCAGATCGAGCGGCGGAAACGGGAGAGTCACATGAGTTCCAAAAATCTGATTATCATTGCTTTTCAAAACACACCTCTTTTCGTTGACTTTAATAAAACTGAGAATTGAAGATTCAGTTTAAAAGAGTCTTAACAAAAGTGATTTTCTTCGAAAAACTTTGGTTTTAGTTGTGGATAACTCAATTTTTCATCAAGTTACGATACGGACTTAACATATTTTCATTTTTACAAACGATACGCAATTCCCGTATATGGCGAAAAATATGGCACTGAATTTCCCCCAAAGCCAGACGAGCCGCTTTCTGGATTGGAACATCTTTACGGCCCGCTCCCAAAGCCGGAAGTGCGAGAACACCAATCCTCTCTTCTTCCGCACATAACAGGATATGACGATAGCACGCGCGAAACGTGTGCTCTTCATCATTTACGCCCCCATCCCAGCGCGGCACAATGGCCACAATCAAGCGCGGCCCGTCCCACAAATCGGCAGGCAGCGCAAAGGCATGACCGCGTTTGGTCTGTCCGATATGGTCCAGAACACATGTATCCAGCTTATCCCCGATCCGCGCCAACAGCGCGGTATTGATCGGGCCCTGCCAGCTTAAATCCTCGGGCAAGAAAAACGCCAATCCCTCCACTCCCTCTTGATGCAGATAATCTCCCTTTAAAATGCGGATGATGGATGATGTTTTGGGGTTGGATGCGGGCGCGGGCTCTGCTACGCTTTTTCCTATGCGTCTTATGCCAAAATATTTCAAAATTCTGTCGATCATGGCTTCCCTGTGGGCCCTCCTATGGGGATCTCCGGTGTTTGCAGCCCCGCAACATGGCCTCGCCATGGTGGGCGACCCGATGATGCCAGAGGGCTTCCTCCATTTCAACTACGCAAATCCGGATGCCCCCAAGGGCGGCACCCTGCATCAGGCCATTCTGGGAAGTTTTGACACCATCAACCCCTTCGGCATCAAAGGCACCG
>CAZMZK010000119.1:0-3257 GCA_964570705.1 uncultured Micavibrio sp. | reverse complement strand
GAGGGGGAAAATTCCCAGTTTAAATTTGAATCATTTTATTTGGATTCTGCTATATAAAGGCGCAGCAATGGGATAAAGTCGAAGCCCTGCACCACACGGTATAAAAAAGATTATGTGGCTATGTGGTCTTTTCTGGGGGTGTGTCTTCGACCAGATAATGGTTTTCGATCCAGCCTTGTTCCATTTTCTGGCACAATTCTGTGGCAAGCCCCTCTATTTTTTCGGGCAGTCCAAACGGGGTGTTAAAGACGATCATTCCGGCCCCGTTTAATCCGCCCGGCATATCACGTTTCTGGATCAGAATTTCACTGACCCATGTGCGGTGAAGGCCCAATTCTCTGGCTGATGCGTGCAGGGCGGAAATGGGTTGGCCCGCTTTGATCGGATACCAGATCATAAAACATCCGGTGGCCCAGCGTTTTTTCCATTCTCCCATTTGTTTGATCAGCGTTTGAAATTCATCCGGTTTTTCAAATGGTGGGTCAATCAGCACAATGCCGCGCCGTTCCTGTGGTGGAATGGCGGCGCGAATGCTCTGATAGGCATCATCCTGAGTTACTTTGATGGAAGTGTAATCCGACAAAGCCTCTCTCAGGCTTTCGACATCTTCGGGGTGCAATTCATTGGCGATCAAACGATCTTGTGGGCGCAACAGATGCGCTGCCAATAACGGCGACCCTGCATAAGACCCGCGTTCCCAAAACGGGCGGACCACCGATTGAAACCGGGCCAGATCGGCGTTGTGGGCGGGGGTGGCCATGATTTTGGCAATGCCCGCCAAGAATTCATTGGTTTTTTGTGGTTCCGGTCGCGTCAGGTCATACAGCCCGATTCCCGCAAAGGCGTCCAGAACCAAAAGACCTTTGTTCTTTTGCTGCAGATAATCAAGGGCCAGCACAAAAACCAGATGTTTGTGCACATCGGCAAAATTGCCAGCGTGATAAATATGTCGGTAATTCATACTCTGTTTTTAACCTATTTTGTGATAGGATGGAAACACCATGTTTGACTGGCTGAAATCCAAAAAGAAAACGGCAGACATTTCGTCGGTGCCCTCCCGTTCTTCTTCTCCTGTTGCGCCCCCTGTTGCACCTGCTGTTGCACCTGCTGCTACGCGGGATGATCTGGTGCGGGATGCCATCCGGAAGGCACAGGCCGCACGTGATGAAATTGGTCAGGAGCGGTTGGCTCGCTTGGTGGCCCTTATTCAATATCGCGAATCGGGAGAGGATTCACCCGAACATCCTTCCCTTTCTTCCCCCTCTCCCGCCGATCAAGCCAAAAAGATTATTGCCCATATGGATCAAACCAAACTTGGCCATTTCATGAAGTTTTTGATTGCCGAGAACCCGACCAAACATTAACACCCCCTGACGGATAGAGAAGGATATAAAAATGCCTGTTTATAAAGCGCCGCTCGAAAATATACGTTTTGTATTGAACGATCTTCTGAATGTCGGGCAACTCGCCGAGCTTCCCGGGTATGAACAGGCAACGCCCGATATGTTGGACAGTATTCTGGAAGGGGGAGCGCAAATTTGTGAAGATGTTCTGTTCCCCCTAAATCAATCCGGTGATGCAGAAGGGTGCCATTTTGAAAACGGGCAGGTCACCACTCCCAAAGGATTCAAAGATGCATATCATGTCTTTACCCAGGGGGGGTGGAATGCTGTGTCGGCAGAACCGGATTTTGGCGGGATGGGCTTGCCGCATGTCTGGGATTTTGCAGTGATGGAGATGGCGTGTGCCGCAAACTTATCCTTCAGCATGTATCCCGGACTGTCCGAAGGCGCGTATCGTGCCATTCTCCAGCATGGGAGCGACGCTCTGAAACAGACGTATTTGCCCAAGATGGTTTCGGGTGAGTGGGCAGGAACCATGTGCCTGACCGAGCCGCATTGTGGCACCGATCTGGGATTGATTAAAACAAAGGCGGTTCCGCAAGGCGATGGATCTTATAAAATTACGGGAACCAAAATCTTTATTTCTGCCGGAGAACATGATCTGACCAGCAATATTATTCACCTGGTTCTGGCAAAATTGCCGGATGCGCCGGAAGGCGCCAAAGGGATTTCGTTGTTTGTCGTTCCCAAATATGTGCCGGATACAGGTGTCGCCAACCATGTGGCCTGTGGATCCATCGAACATAAAATGGGGATCAAGGCATCCTCCACTTGTGTCATGAATTTTGATCAATCAACCGGTTGGTTGGTCGGGGACCCCCATAAAGGCCTGAAAGCCATGTTTACCATGATGAACGCCGCCCGTTTGGCCGTGGGAATGCAAGGGTTGGGCTTGGCCGAAGTTGCATGGCAGAACGGGTTGGCCTATGCCAAGGATCGTTTGCAAATGCGGGCATTGGATGGAACCAAATATCCGGACAAACCGGCGGATCCTATTCTCGTTCATCCCGATGTGCGTCGTATGTTGCTGACGTCCAAGGCTTTCTGTGAGGGGGCGCGCGCCCTGTCCTATTGGGTTGGGATGCATCTGGATATTGCCAAAAAACATCCCGATCCTGTGAAACGTCAAGAGGCCGATGATCTGGTTGCCTTGATGACCCCGATTGTCAAAGCGTATCAAACCGATATGGGATTTGATGTTGCAAATGCAACCATCCAGATTCATGGAGGTCATGGTTATATTCGGGAATATGGTGTCGAGCAATATGCGCGGGATGCGCGGATTGCCATGATTTATGAAGGCACCAACGGCATTCAGGCGTTGGATCTGGTCGGGCGGAAAATGGGCCAGAATTACGGACGGTTGTTGCGTCAATTCTTCCATCCGGTTCTGGATTTCATTGAGTCGAATCAGGACAATCCGGCGTTGGGCGAATTTGTATTTCCTTTGGCCAAAGCCTTTGCCAAATTGCAACAAGCCTCGGTTCAGGTGGCGATGAAAGGATTGAAAGATCCGAACGAAGCAGGCGCAGCTTCAACCGATTATTTGCGTTTGTTTGCATTGGTGGCGGTTGGCTTTATGTGGGCCCGTATGGCCAAAGTGGCCCAGGAAAAATTGGCAGAATCGTCCGACAAAACCGATTTTTATCAGTCAAAAATCAAAACGGCGCGGTTCTTTATGGAGCGGATGTTGCCTGAAGCGGAATCACGTTTCCGCATGGTCATGGCCGGAGCCAAGCCCTTGATGGATATGACGGACACAGAATTTGCGGCCTAGGGCGTGTCATCACTTATAGGCTACCTCTAAAAACCCTTATCGTCATACCAGCGAAAGCTGGTATCTCTTTGATTTCA
>CAZMZK010000118.1:0-3273 GCA_964570705.1 uncultured Micavibrio sp. | reverse complement strand
GTTTGGGTTCGGTGTCATTGGCCATTTTCGTCCGGTGCCAGCTGGCCGCACTTTCGGCCCGTTGGATTGATTTCGAGCGGCAGTAATACAGCGATTTGACCCCTTTGGCCCAGGCATCCCAGTGCAATTTGTGCAAATCGGATTTGTGAACATTGGCAGGCAGGAACAGGTTGAGAGACTGTGCCTGACAGATAAACGGAGTCCGGTCACCCGCATGTTCGATCAACCAGCGTTGATCGATTTCGAACGCGGTTTTAAAGACATCTTTTTCTTCATCCGACAGGAAGTCCAGATGTTGCACCGATCCTTCGTTGGTATAGATAGAGGACCAGACATCTTCGTTATCCATGCCTTTGGCCTGAAGCAATTTTTCCAGATACGGACTCTTGACCGCAAAGGATCCGGAGAGGGTTTTGTGGGTATAGGCATTGGCGGCCACCGGTTCAATGCCCGGGGAGGCACCACCACAGATAATCGAAATGGAGGCGGTGGGTGCAATCGCAATTTTGTTCGAGAAACGTTCCATGACGTTATAATCGGCGGCATCCGGACAGGCTCCGCGCTCATGGGCCAATTTGACCGAGGCATCATCCGCCTGGCGTTTGATGTGTTGGAACATTTTGCGGTTCCAGACTTTGGCCATGACGCCTTCCATCGGAATCATTTTCGATTGCAGGAAGGAGTGGAATCCCATCACGCCCAGCCCCACGGACCGTTCGCGCATTGCGGCGTATTTTGCGCGTTTCATTGAGTCCGGAGCTTTCTGGATAAAATCGGTCAGGACATTATCCAAAAAGCGCATAACGTCTTCGACAAAGGTCGGGTGATCTTGCCATTCCTCAAAGGTTTCCAGATTGAGAGAGGACAGGCAGCAGACCGCTGTCCGGTCATTGCCCAGATGGTCACGTCCGGTTGGCAGCGTGATTTCCGAACACAAATTCGACATTTTGACGTTCAGACCCGCCATTTTGTGGTGTTCCGGAATGCGGTCATTCACATGATCAATGTAGACGATATAAGGTTCGCCTTGTTCGATACGGGTGGTCAGCAAACGAATCCACAAATCACGTGCTTTGACCCGCGAAATCACCGATTTGTCTTTGGGGGAGCGTAGAGCCCATTCCGCATCTTCGGCCACGGCGTGCATAAAGGCGTCAGGGATCAAAACACCGTGGTGGAGGTTAAGGGCTTTCCGGTTTGGATCCCCCCCTGTCGGGCGGCGGATTTCGATAAATTCTTCGATTTCGGGATGGTCAATCGGCAAGTAAATCGCCGCAGATCCACGACGCAGAGAGCCTTGGGAAATGGCCAGAGTGAGGGAATCCATCACGCGGATAAATGGTACAATCCCGGATGTTTTTCCATTACGGCCAACTTTTTCTCCAATCGAGCGCACATTTCCCCAATAGGAGCCAATGCCGCCACCGAGAGACGCCAGCCACACGTTTTCGTTCCACAAGGACACGATATCTTCGAGCGAGTCGTTGGTTTCATTGAGGAAGCAGGAAATAGGAAGGCCACGGCTTGTGCCGCCATTCGACAGGATCGGGGTGGCCGGCATAAACCACAATTGGGAAATATAATCATAAATACGTTGGGCATGGGCAGAGTCATCGCCATAGTACATGGCCACCCGTGCAAACAAATCTTGTGGGCCTTCTTCCGGTAGCAAATACCGATCCATCAGGGTGGCTATCCCGAATGGTGTGAGTTTTGAGTCGCGCGATTTATCAATCGTAATCCGATTTCCGCGTTCCATTTGTGCAACGTCAAACATAGGCCAGTCTCCCCTTACGCATTGGTGGTAAGTTTCTTTAAACTTTGTAATAAAATATGGTTGTCTTAGTGAGGACAGATTGTATCGGAAACACAACATGTTGTGATGAGTGCACTCAGTAACCTACTATATCTTGTGTCCGAGATGCAAGAAGTCTTGCGCCAAAAAAAAGAATTTTACAAGCCCCTCAACGTCAAGACCCTCCGAAAAAATCATGCTGAATCAGTTTTTTAGAGACTGTAAGAATGGTTGGGGAAAACTTTTTTCACAATAAAATTTCAGGATTATTGTTATGCGAGATAGGGCCTTTTTCTCACTTCGGGTGGCAATTAGGATTTCTTTCTTTTGTGGAGAGGGAGATGTCGCGCCGAATCGGTTGGGGAATATTCTCCTTTCCGAGTTTTAGTCTATAATAAATTTCGCTGACCGAGTTAAATCTGTAATGATATGTGTAGCCAGAGATAGGCCTTTTTGTTCCATCGTGAACCGGTTCGGGACGGCAATACAGGCCATGTCAGCACCCTTTGCTGCCGCAACACCCGAGGCCGCATCTTCAAAAACCAGATAATTAAAGGCTTCTCCCAAATAGTGTCTGACTTTGTTGTATATCTGCGGGTTTGGCTTGGCTCTTTGGACTTCATCCCCACATATTCGGAAGTCGAACAAATCTAAAACATTTAAGCCACTGGGGCCCAAAATAACCGAGACCCCATCTTGGGTGGTCGAGGTGGCCAAGGCTATTTTCTTTCCAGCATCTTTTAAAAAATAAAGAAATTCCATCACACCCGGACGGACAATGGCTTTGGCCTGATCCCCGATGGTGGCTTTATAAAACTGGTCTTTCAGGCTGACAATGCTATCTATATCAATGCCATCAGCCAGAATTTTATTTTCAGCCAAAATTACTGGAATAAATTCTTTAGGTTTTCTTCCTACACAAAAGCGGGTCCATTGCTCTCCAATAAGAGATACTGGTCTCTTTTGGAATCGTCGTAAGACGGTATTTATGGCTCGTTCTGTCATTTGTAATTGAATAGGTTCATCATCAACCAGAAGCCCATTCATATCAAAGATAACTACATCCGTGATCTCGAGAAGGTGTGATAAATCTTTGTCGTTGAAATACATAGGGGGGCCCTTTGTCGCGTATTATGTCTTTATGTTTCGGTATTAACGAAATATCTAACTATTTTCAACAAAATAACTAGGTGTCCGTTTAAAAACTTCTGGCGCATTTCTGCGGCTTCTGTCATCCTCCGCCACGTGGAGATTTTGCGAAAGCAAAACGGAACGCGTGCGGGGGATCCAGTTAATAGGTGCGGCAAAGCCGCACAAATCATAGAGAAAATGCGAATGAAATTCCGGATTTCCCTAGAATCATAACGGATTTGGGCAATGACGTACTTTATAGTATGATGCTAGAAAACCTTAAATTTCTGCGGAAAAGTTTTTGAACGGACTCTAAGAGAATTTGCCCGTTGAAATTTTCGGGGGGG
>CAZMZK010000117.1:0-3440 GCA_964570705.1 uncultured Micavibrio sp. | reverse complement strand
CACACAGCATTTTGCGACACCCGGACATGCCACGATCTGTATTTAAATTGCTTTGGGATCATATCGGCAAAGGCGACGAGATATTCGCCTATGTTGTCAATCGCGCCAAAAACGGCGACCATTACTGGGTTCTGGCCCACGTTACCCCAAGCTACGATAATTCCGGGGCAATTAACGGATACCATTCCAATCGGCGCGTACCGGATAAGCGTATTATTAACGAGGTCATTGTGCCCACCTACAAAGCCTTGTTGGATATCGAGAGTAAACACGCAAATGCCAAAGATGGCATGCTGGCCTCCTATAACCATCTGAACAAAATTCTGAAAGACAAAGGGTTGACCTATGACGAATTTATCTTCTCTCTCCAAAGCTAAGATTGCCGCGTTTATTTCGATTACCTTCTCGATTGTGAGTTTGGTGATCACGGTGACTTCGGGGGGCTTCGGATGGGATGAATTGCCAAGCTTCCTGTCGCTTCTCTCCTGCGCGCTGATTATTTATTACCTGATCAAGCTGCATCGCTCGGTTGAAAATGCCAGTGAAGGCTTGGTTCGCCTGACAAAAGGGGATTTCTCCGCCCGTATTCTGAACATCACCGAAAAAGGCGATATGGGGGAGCTATACCACCATATCAACGACATGACCGATGTGATGGATGCGTTTGTGCGTGAGGCAACGGCCTGTATGCAAGCCGTCAATGAAAACAAGTATTTCCGTCGGATTCTGCCCAACGGGATGCAAGGATCCCTTTTGCGCGGGAGTGACGTGATTAATAAAGCCCTTATCAATGTCGGAAAGAAAATGAATGATTTCCGGTCCGTTGCCAAGGATGTTGACGTTGCTTTAAATAGTGTGGCTTCGGAAATCACCACAACGATCGCAACGTTAAACAATAGCACCGAAGAAATGGAGCGCGCCGCCTTTGAAGCCAATGAAAAATCACAGCGTGCGATTCGCGGGGCCGAAGAAACCTCGCTGTCGGTCGACACAATTTCATCGGCGTCCGAAGAAATGTCTGCATCAATCGGTGAAATCAGCCACCAGGTCAACAAGTCTTCCCAAATTTCATCCCAAGCCGTGAATACCGCAGAAATTGCACAATCACGGATGACAGAATTGGCGGAAACCGTTGATAAAATTAACAATGTGGTTTTGTTGATTGAAGATATTGCCAACCAAACCAATTTGTTGGCCTTGAACGCCACTATTGAAGCGGCGCGCGCCGGAGAAGCCGGAAAAGGTTTTGCGGTGGTAGCCAGCGAAGTAAAAACATTGGCGTCCCAAACAACAGATGCAACCGAAGGTATCCGGCAACAAATCGAGGCGATCCAGACGGCCACAAAATTGTCCACCCAGTCTTTCGAAGAAATTGCAGCGATTGTCAATGAAATGAATACCTATACCGCCAATATTTCTGCGGCAATCGAGGAGCAAAGCGCGGCATCCCGCGAGATTGCAAACAGTTCCGCCCGTGCCGCGGAAGGAACCATGTCGGTATCCGGCAATATCGGAGAGTTGGGGCAGGATATTGCCCAAGTCAGCTCTGCGACTCAAGGAGTCGTCGATATCAGCCGGTCCTTGTCAAATAATACCGCTGTCAGCGTCAAGGATCTCGTCCGGAAAATGGACGAATTCATGGTGGAGCTGAACAAGGTTGTTTAAGTCCTGAGACACACCTTTCGGGATAGGATTCCGGAACATTTTCAGCTATAGAGATATATATGACTCTTGGTAATAATGTTCCGGAATTGACTGTCTCCGAATTGGCGTTTTCTTTAAAACGAACGCTGGAAGAGACCTATGCCCGTGTACGGGTACGTGGCGAACTCTCGAAAGTAAAAATCCACACATCCGGCCATCTTTATTCCGATCTCAAAGACTCTGACTCGGTCCTCAACATCATTTGTTGGCGCACAACGTTGTCCAAGCTGTCTATCCGTCCGGAAGAGGGGCTGGACGTCATTTGCACAGGACGCATCACCAGCTACCCCGCACGATCGAATTACCAAATGATCGTGGAACAAATCGAATTGGCAGGCGAGGGAGCCTTGCTCAAACTTCTGGAAGACCGGAAGAAACGCTTGGCCGCTGAAGGGTTATTCGATGAATCCCGAAAAAAGAAACGCCCGTTTCTGCCAGAAATCATCGGGGTCGTCACATCCCCGACAGGGGCGGTCATCCGTGACATTCTGCACCGTTTATCCGACCGTTGTCCGCGTCACGTGATTGTCTGGCCTGTTCGCGTCCAAGGGGACGGAGCCGCGACAGAAATTGCAGCCGCTATCACCGGATTTAACGCTTTGCCAGAAAGAAATGGGGTCGCAGGGCAGACACACATCATCCCGCGCCCTGATTTGCTGATTGTGGCGCGCGGCGGCGGCTCTCTCGAAGATTTAATGCCCTTCAATGAGGAATCGGTTGTGCGCGCCACCGCACACAGCACCATCCCGATTATATCGGCCGTGGGCCATGAAACCGATACAACCCTGATTGATTTTGCGGCAGATCTACGAGCACCAACCCCCACAGCCGCCGCAGAATTGGCTGTTCCCGAACGGTCTCTCTTGCTCGGAACCCTAATGGACTATCAAGGCCGCATGCACCAGGCCTGCCTGCGTATGCTGCGCACAAAATCCGACCATATCACGCATATGTCGGCCCGCATGGGGCAACCCGACCGCTTACTGGAACTCCGCTCGCAGAAACTGGACATGGTCTCATCACGCTTGGGCCATATGCTGGATCGTCGGATACAGGTGGCCCAGCGCGCCCTCCTCACCCTTTCGGGCAAATTGCTGAACCCATCACAGAAAGTGGCCCTTTCCGCACAAAGCACCGAGTTTCTGGCCACCCGATTGACAAGGGCCTACACCCAGAATTTGACAACCCAGCACGCCCGCCTGTTCAATTCTGCCGCTTTATTGGAGGCCCTCTCCTTCAAATCCGTCTTAGGGCGCGGATATGCGCTGCTCCGCAACACCGAGGGAACGCCGATCACATCCGCCACCCAACTTGCCCCATCAGATCACATCCAAATTGACTTAAAAGACGGATGTCTGCATTCCGTAGTTGAAGATGTCATTAAAATCCGCTAGAAAGAGCCATGCGTTTACCACTTGCAGAATTTTTACAGAAAATGGGGGGTCAGCTATCCGCTTGGCCCCTATGAAACCTGCCCGTGGTCAGCCCACGACTCCGGCAGCGGGAAAACCTGCAGCGCCGAAGTTCGCATGAACCCCGACGGCACCGAAATCGAGGCCGAACTGCAAATTTTCTATGATATCCCTGAACCCGGCAAGGCTGGCATTGAACAAATTCTCTGGCTGCGCGCTCTCCCGCATCAAGAAAAATGGGATGTTCTGGATTTGCGGATCAAACGGGAAGATTGGCGCGGCAAAATGTATGGGTGGGAGGAAAAATGCTGTAACTTCTTCCGC
>CAZMZK010000116.1:0-3524 GCA_964570705.1 uncultured Micavibrio sp. | reverse complement strand
ATCGATTCCCAAAGACGAAGACGTCTTGACCATCGGCATGAACCGCGCGGTCGAACTATGCGCGTTGATGGGCGAGAAAAAAGCCTTTACCCGTAAGACCAAAGCTGCTCCCGCCAAAAAAGCAACCGCAAAGAAAACGGCGGAGAAGAAAACAGGGGACAAGAAAGAGCCGGCCGAAAAGAAAACTCCGGCCAAAAAATCGCCTGCGAAAAAAGTAGCCGCGAAAAAAGCTCCGGCCAAGAAAGCAGCCACATCAAAAGTGACAGCAAAGAAAACAACGGCATAGATTCCCTGCTAAAATTTCTCTCCAAAATGGCGAGAGAAAAGGCGGCGGATTTTGGCTGCTTTTTGTGGATTATATTCCAAGGTGAGAGCACTCTGCCCTTCGCGCATAAATAATTCCGTGATATCGGGGATTGAAATAGTCGCCATGGAGGTTGTCTGTTTGTATAAAGCATCCATTTTTTGATGGGCCAATTTTCCCATTTTCACCGTCACAAGATAATCCCCAACCACATTCACATTTGTATCCATCCCCATCGCAAAATCCGGAGGGCTGTACGAGTAAATCACATCGTGCTTGTGATAAAAATCAATGGCCAAGCGGTTAAGAAAATTATCTCCGCCTACAATAACACAAAATTGCCCCCCCAACATTTTCAAAGACTTTAAAAAAGTCTCTTCCGCTTTGGCATGAAACAAGAAAAACCAGACATAGGGATTCCACGCCAGAATGGTTCTGTGGGGGATGGTTCGGACAATATACAAATCCAGATGCGCCCAGAAATCGTTCAATTCCAAAAGGCTGTTGAATTTCCAGACCTGTTTCTGACCGTGACTTGCCAACAGGAACGGCCCCACTTCCTCACTAAAAACAGATTTCACCAAACGATTGGAAAACAACTGCAACTGTAACACCCATGACGCATTCAATGTGTAGGATTTTCCTACTTTCTGAACCATATTATCAGCAGCCAACGTCCGGAATTCTTTGTATACGGCCTGTAATGTGCAGGTATTCCGCCCTTTATTCAGGGCAGAATACGCCTCTGCCACTGTCATAACCGGATATTTGCAAAACAGCATGATCAAACGAACGCGGATCGTATCTTGGAATGGCAGGGTCATCTTTCCTTATCCATTTTAAACTCTTGGTTTAATATTATATCCAATTTTCGTTTTTATTTGAAGCTTTCTTTGTGTGATGAAAAATATAGCCATCACAGCAAAACATAGGAACCACAGGAAGAGACAGTCATGAAACCACATATTTTTATTCTTGCTTTTGGAATATTTATTGCGTTTGCATTCTCCCCTGCACATGCGGCCCCTCAAGAAAACGAGTATCAACGCATTCGCGATAAGGGGGCTATTACTTGCGGATATTTCACGTGGGCGCCCTATGTGATCAAGGACCCGAATACAGGAACTCTGTCCGGAATTAATTACGAATTTATGGAAGAAATCGGAAAAATCCTGCATCTTCGTATTGATTGGAAAGAAGAGGTCTCGGCAGGAACAGCTCTGGAAGGTCTGCACACCAAACGTTATGATGTGATGTGTGCGACATTATGGCCGGATGCCGCGAGGCTGGAGCACGCCCTTATGTCGGAGGCCGAATTTTACAGCACCCTGTATATCGTCGTGCGTCAGAATGATCCGCGATTTGATGATAACAAAACCAAGGTCAATTCTCCGGATGTTACATTGGCGGGCATAGAGGGCGATGTCACCTTTACTGTTATCAAGGATTATTTTCCGAAAGCCAAGGTTCTGGCCCTGCCCCAAACATCAAACGGCAGCGAATTGTTGGAAAATCTGGTCACCAGAAAAGCCGATGCGGTTATTCTGGATCAGGGAAGTGTGGCCGATTTTAACAGAGCCAATCCTAACTCTGTCCGACTGGCACACGCACGTCCCCCTGTGGCCATTTTTCCGGAAACCCTGGCCGTCCGGAAAGGTAACACAAAGCTGATGGAGGCCCTCAACACGGCCCTTGCCAGCTTAAAAATAAACGGATTTTCCTCGCGCACTATTGAAAAATATAGCGCCTATGGCTATCGGTTGGAGAAATAATCACTCCACCTGCGTGGATAACAAGCGTGCTTTTTCACCCTATACTTTATAGGCAAGTCGCAGGCCACCCCAGTGGCGGCCTTTGACGATAATCGGAACGGATAAATCCTTCATCAATACAAATTGTCCGCCGCCCATATCCCGACGATACATCTGGATCAAAAACGGCGCCGTATTCTGCCCTGCTGACAACCCAACGCGATCATTGAACATCCGGCGATTGCGACAATTGGCCGAATTCCAGACCGGATCCTGCCCCTGTGGTTGCGAGAATTTTATATTATGGGTCGGCAGATACCCCCGCACATCGACCGGAGCAGAAAAGACGATCTTTTCATTCCGTTTTAAAAGCGGCTCGGTTATGGGGGGCACAATCTGATCCATCACTGCCGTAAACCGCGTCATAAACTGTTGGGGATTTGTCCCTTTGATCGGCACATATTGGGCATCAAACATATCATCCATCGTCAAAGTTCCATGATCGACTGCTGCCTCCATCGCTTTGGCGATTTTCCGGGCGGCTGTTTGGCACCATTCCAACATGCGAACATCCTCTTCGCCATGACCATCCGCGACCGTCAATGCCACAAGACCTTCACACGCCCCGATAACACGATTAATCCGTCCGCTCGACTGGGAAATTGTTTTGCTGGTCGTGGCGAGTCCCGCGTTTAACTCGGTAATATTCCCGAATAATTCACCGGATTGCGCATTCACGCTGGATATTTCTTCCAGAATAGATTGCGTTTCGGTTTTCACCGCGACAAATGACTGCGATACGGCCTCGATTTGTTGATAAACTTTCTGGGTTGTCTCAAGCGTATGCGATGTCCGTTGCTCGCCCCCTTTGCAGACACCGGCCAGATACGATGCCTTGTCCGTCAACTTTAAAACGATCTCGCCGATTTTTTTGTTCACCGCATCGGTCTGGTTTGCCAATGTCCGAACTTCATTGGCCACAACGGCGAACCCTTTTCCATGCTCACCCGCTCGCGCAGCTTCGATCGTCGCGTTCATGGAGAGCATGTTGATCTGGTTTGTCACCTTATTGATATCATCGGAAAACTGGTTCAAAAGTTCCAGATCTGCTTCTAACCCCAGAACTTCTCGGGCAATCACATTCACTTCCTCGGCCAATCCGGAAATGATACGCGATGCCTCCGACATATCATCATGTGATTGTGAAATATCCGCACCAACCCCATCCAAGGTGTGTTGGGTTTTCTGAGCATGCGACAAAATCGAATGATAAGCAGCGCGCAGATTTTTGGCAGATTCTTCAATCCCTTTGGAAAAATTCAACTGGCCTTGGGATATCTGCTCCATCGTCGCGACATCACCGGCGATATCCGTGACTTCCAAGCCAATATTTTCTGTTTCAGCGATGATTTTATTAATTGTTTAGTCCCAGAGTCTTCAGGGACGGGTTTATTTTAAATAACTCTGGT
>CAZMZK010000115.1:0-3619 GCA_964570705.1 uncultured Micavibrio sp. | reverse complement strand
AGATACACACGGATTGTATAGAAACAAAGACAGGCATAGCTCTAAAACACGGAATCACATGGAATCGGGAAAAAAAATAGGCTATAAAGAAAGCCAAATAAAGAAAGAGAGTGTTTTATGATCTTGTCGCATTATGCATCCCGTCTGTTGACGATTCTGTGTGCAATCACGCTCCTGTCGGGGGAAACATTGGCCGCAGATGCGACACAGCCAAACACACCACTTCCGATCCAGAACCTGGTCGCGGAAGGCGCACAACTTCGCTATTTGGGACGGGATGCTGGTCTGGATGGCTGGTTGGTCCTGAAAAACGGACAGGAACAGTATTTCTATGCGACACCGGACGGACAAGGCATCGTCATGGGCGTGTTGTTCAATAACAAGGGCGATACCCTGACCCTGAAACAAGTCAACGAATTGCGGAAGAAAGAAGGCCCGACCATTGATAAACTGGCAGGGTATGCGGAACCAGCGGCCCGACCAACAGATTCTTCGGCCCCATCCGCCACCCCATCTGCTTTCCCGTCTACCACCTCGGCCGTCACTCCCGATTTGACCAATCCACAAGCCTTGGCCAAATCGGTGATAAAATCCAAATCCGAACAGTTATATGACGGGGTGCAGAACGCCAATTGGATCGCTTTGGGGTCTGCCAAAGCCCCTGTGATTTATACCTTTATCGATCCCGAATGCCCACATTGCCATGATCTGATCCAGGATGTGCGCAAATCCGGCTATCTGGAACAAGGTTTGGTGCAACTGCGCCTGATCCCCGTCGGGGTTTTAACCGAAAACAGCCTGTATGAAGCGGCCTACCTTCTGGCATCTCCTTCGCCCGAAAAAGACCTGTTTGCCCATCTGGACGGCAAAAAGGGCGTGTTGTTGGCGGACAAGACCGTCAACACGCAGGGAGCGCAACGCAATTTGAAACTGATGCAGGAATGGAAACTGGATATGACCCCGTTCTCGGTTTATAAAGACAAGGCCGGAAAAATAAAAGTCTTGCAAGGGCGGCCAGATGATCTTAAGAAAATCATCACAGAGTTGCGATAACATGAAAAATCGGGTATAAGCCTGTTTGCTAAGGTATTTTATGGACACAAAATCAACATTTCTCTTACAGGTACTTGAAAAACTGGCGGCCCCGATGGTCGCTGCGATTAGTGAAGTATCTGTCCGACAGGCCCTGATCCCCGACCCGGCCCAGCTAGGAGCCATGCGCCCTGAAGCCGAGCAAGTGGCAACGCTTTTGACCAAGTCCACGCAAATGTGCATCGGGCTTTCGGGATTAATGGATATCAAACCGACCGAAAGCGATGCCGATTCCATTCGCTTGGCTCTGACGTCTCTGGCCTCACCGTTGATGTCGAATATTTATCGTCTGGCGGGCCGCAGCCCGAGCGACGCTGAGATCCAGCGCATCAACGATGCGATGAGTGCTGTGGTTTCCTATGCCGATAACTATGGATCTGCGGCGGACTCGGCCGTACGTATGGCCCAGATTGATGCCGATTTCTTCCCGTCGGACGAAGCACAAGTCGCAATTTTGTACATGAGCGCTTTGTTACCGGTCGTCAATTCGATTATGGCTTATTCCTTCGGGCAACCGGAAAAGAAACTGGTGCAGGATGTGACCGAACGTCTGGTGCGGGAGTCCAAATTTCTCCGCGCGAAAATGTTTCCGGAAATTCCGGAAGGCCCATTGGCGGCCAAGGCCGATCTGGCTCTGTTGCGGATGGCTGCGTTGATATACAGCCAATGCCATTTTGCCGAAATGGCCAAATTGATGGCCACCGAAGACCAGGTCCGGCAAGGTATGGCCCCCACAATGACCGCGTTGTGGCAATCCTTTATCTTACGCATGCAAATGCTGGAAATTCTGGGCGACGCATTGGTTCCCGGTTTGCGCCGCAGTGTCGCCGACTTGGCGGGACGTGGTGGGAATGCAGGTGGAAGCGGGGGCGTTGCGCCATCGCAGGCAGCACACACACCTGTGCAAGCACCGCCCGTGGCAGATACCCCCTCGGATGTGTTTGTTCCGCCGTTGGTGGCAAAACCCTTGCCATCGCAAGCTGTTCCGTCGACCGCACCGTCCGGTGAAAAATCTTCTAACCCGATGTCATTCTTTGTTAAGAAAAACTCGGCATAATCCGCGCTGTATGATGACACCAAAAATCATAAAGAGGATAACATGAGCAAAGTTGTGGCGGCCTGCCTGATGTTGGCAGCACAAACCTATTCGGTTCCACCGGCTGTGATGGTCGGTATTCTGCAAGTCGAAGGCGGCGGCATCGGCCAGCAAGTCCAGAACACGAATGGCAGCTTTGATCTGGGCCCGATGCAAATCAATACGATCTGGGTGCCGGAATTGGCACGGTATTGGGGCGTCGAACAAACCACGGCGGCCCGCTGGATTCGCGATGATGTGTGTACCAATATGGGGGTTGCGGCATGGATTTTGCGCCGCCATCTGGATGAAACGGGCTCCCTGTCACAAGCGATTGCGCATTACCATTCCAAAACGCCCAGTCGGGGCTATTCCTACAAAGCCAAGGTCATTGACGCTATGCGCCGGAATGGTCTGATCCGCAACGCCGCGCGCTAAAGTACGTACTATCCGTGATCATCGCGACTAACCGCTGGTATACGGACTTTTTTTCTCTTCGCTGCGTTTATAGACATAGATGCCCAGAACAGACAACCCGACCGCCCAGATCGTGCCCAGCGATTGCACCGCCTCGATCACGACCGCCGCCTGATTGGTGTCAAATACAATGACATAGGCAATGGCCAACATCTGCGCCGCCCATGTCACCGCGATAATATATCCGAAGGTGGGGCGCATCCGGCGGACATACGGATCGGTGGACGCCACCTCGACGCGCAAGGATTCGTTGATTTGCTGGATAGAACTTTGGCGTTCGCCTGCGTCTATTTCCTGCATCTTCTCCATGTGGCGGTTAAGCTCGGCCAGCTGGGCGTCACTGATTTCGCCTTTGCCAAAGGCCTCGCTCAACGCGCCCAAAGCGGTGGAAGCCCCTTGGGCAACGGGGGTATTGACGGCTTTCAGCCCATCGGCCAAGCCCTTGATCAAGGCCGGCAATCCGGCCGCCAGCAAAACAGGTAGAGGCATGAGATATGTCCTTTCAGGTGTGCGTATAGTAATTTAAGATAAAAATGAGACGAATATGTCCCTCTCCCCCGTCATCCCCCGATTTACTCGGGGGATCCAGAAAAACTTGAGAAATCCATTTGCGTTTCAAAAGTTTTTTACACGGAGGAACGGAGCAGCGGAGTTTTTCCTTCCCTCCCTCGCCCCTTGTGGGAGAGGGCAACGCAGGCTTAAGGCTGTAAGCCTTTAGCCGGAGTCGGGTGAGGGGGCATGACGATTGAGAAGAAAAAACCTCTGTGCCCTCTGCGTCCTCTGTAGTGAAAAACCCTTCGGGAGCTTCGTGCACTTCGTGGTTTAAAAAAAGAATGCCTCACGCAGAGGTCGCAAAGTCTCCGCAGAGACCGCAGAGGGTTTTACTCCCTCCCCCTTCATCCCCCCCCCTTCATCCCCCCCGTCATCCCCGCGAACGCGGGGATCCAGAAAAAGACTTTAAGAAACCAGAGATAC
>CAZMZK010000114.1:0-3723 GCA_964570705.1 uncultured Micavibrio sp. | reverse complement strand
TATTGTGGCAGAAACCCCGGCGCATTTGGGCGAAGCGGTTCTGAAAGCGATTGCGTCTTAGGGCTGGGTGATATGTTTATAAAAACGGGGGCTGCGGCTCCCGTTTTTTATTGATACGCTTCGTTCGGTTAATGGCCCGAAAAAAGAGCCCCCTCACCCGACTTCGGCTAAAGGCCTACAGCCTTAAGCCTGCGTTGCCCTCTCCCACAAGGGGCGAGGGAGGAAAGAGAAACTCCGCTGCTCCGTTCCTCCGTGTAAAAATTTTTGAAACGCAACGGACGCAAAGAGATTTTTAAGGTTTTTTCACCACAGAGACCGCAGAGGACACAGAGGGTTTTTGTGCAAAGAAACTCTTTCGTGAGTTTCGTGGTCTTCGTGGTGAAAAACTTTCTTTTCTGGATCCCCTGAATAAATCGGAGGATGACGTGTGGGAGAATAAAAACCACAAAAACAGGAATATTTTCCTTGACGCGCAGATTTGTTCTTTGATAGTCTGACCTCGGTAGCTACCCTGCGGCTGAAACAGTGCCGCACAAAGATCAGCGCCTGTGGGCGCCCACGCCTGCTTTGTCTGTCTTTACCAACAGAGCCAAATCAGGAATAAAGCATACACCTTTTTGCGCGCCGGATGGCTCCGGTTTTTGAAAGCGGCAAAAAGACCTGTATCAACCCGCTGGCCCTCTACGGAGGCCCCTCGCACCGGCTCTACTGGCCAAGGATATGCTGTGCGGGGCAAACGCACGCCCCCACATAAGCATTCGATTATGTATGTAAATTTTTATCAGGAACGGGGAACGAGCTGCTCAGGTGTTACATCGACAGACAACTATAAACAGCGGGACATGCGCCCTATAGCCGCACCCAACTCGATATAGCGTGCAGGATCCAATAATTCTCCCGCAGCTTTATCAGCCTCAACCAACTTGTTAAATCCTGCTGTAATTGCCTCAACCCGTCTTAATACATCAGCGCCGCCATTGTTGTCATGAAAGGCTTTGCATAACGCCATAATTTCCTGATATTGAGCAAGCAGTTTATCTGCACCTTCTGTCATCACACACCTCCTACGCAGTGAAATGGAATACGTTAAAAAATTACATCAACAGGGGCGGGATACGCTCCTCTTCCGGAAAATTCAAGTTCTTTTTGATCTTTTTTGCGTGTGGTCCTCTGCGCATGTTGAAATACGGGGATATCTGCACGATTTTTCTGGCTTTTTCGGGGCTTTACAGGTATAGGGCTGGCATCACCGAAGAAAAAGCGACCCGATCCACCACATATAACGACAAGCAAGGACACATCGTGACTGTAGAAACATTACGCAATATTGCCATTATCGCCCACGTTGACCATGGAAAAACAACCCTGATCGACCAAATTCTGCGCCAGAGCGGGACGTTCCGCGCCAACCAGGACGTGGAAGAACGCGTCATGGACAGCAACGATCTGGAAAAAGAACGTGGCATTACCATTCTGGCAAAATGTACCTCGATCCTGTGGGAGAACGCCAAGATCAACATTATCGACACCCCGGGCCACGCCGATTTCGGTGGTGAGGTCGAACGTATTCTGAACATGGCCGATGGTGTGATTTTGTTGGTGGATGCGGCCGAAGGCCCTCTGCCACAAACCAAATTCGTTCTGGGAAAAGCCCTGAAACAAGGGATGCGTCCGATTGTTGTGGTCAACAAAATCGACCGTTCCGACGCCCGCCCCACCGAAGTGTTGAACGAAGTCTTTGATTTGTTCGCCTCTCTCGATGCTGATGATGACCAATTGGATTTCCCTGTGTTGTACGCATCCGGTCGTGATGGCTGGTGCTGTGAAACCCTGGACGGCCCACGGGAAAACCTCCACCCGATGCTGGATTTGATTCTGGCGCATGTTCCGGCTCCCCGCGTTGACAAAGACGGCCCATTCAAAATGTTGGCCACCATCCTGAATGCCGACCCATATCTGGGCCGTATTCTGGTTGGCCGCGTTGTCTCGGGTACCGCCAAAGTCAACATGCCCGTCAAGGCAATGAATCTGGATGGAAAAACCGTGGAAACCTTCCGCCTGTCCAAATTGCTGACCTTCTCTGGCATTCAGAAAGTGCCCGCCGACATGGTCGAAGCCGGAGATATTATCTGCATCGCCGGAATGTCCGATGCGTCTGTGGCCGATACCATCTGCGATATGTCGGTGACTGAACCTGTTCCGGCTACTCCGATCGATCCGCCAACCATGGCCGTATCGATCACCGTGAACGACTCCCCTCTTGCTGGTAAAGAAGGGAAAAAACTGACCTCGAACATGATTCGTGACCGCCTGATGGCCGAAGCCGAAAGCAACGTGGCGATCCGCGTGACTGAATCTGCCAACCGCGACTCGTTCGAATTGGCAGGCCGTGGTGAATTGCAAATCGGCGTTCTGCTCGAGACCATGCGCCGTGAAGGCTTTGAAATGTCGGTCTCGCGTCCACGTGTTCTGTTCAAAACCGATGAGAATGGCCACCTGATGGAACCATACGAAGAAATCATCGTCGACATTGATGATGAATACACCGGATCGATTGTCGAAAAATTGACAAGCCGCAAAGCCGATCTGATTGATATGCGTCCTGCCGGTCATGGCAAGAACCGCATTATCTTCTCGTGCCCATCCCGTGGCATGATCGGATATCAAAGCCAGTTCCTGACCGATACCCGTGGAACCGGTGTTCTGAACCGCCAGTTCAAAGAATATGGCCCTTACAAAGGGGATATTTCCGGTCGCCGGAACGGAGCGCTTATCTCCACCGAAACCGGAAAAGCTGTGGCCTATGCGATTTGGAAATTGCAGGATCGTGGCACCATGTTTATCACGCATAACGATGACGTGTACGAAGGCATGATCGTGGGCGAAAACTCCCGCGACAATGATCTGGATATCAACGTCACCCGTGCCAAACAATTGACCAACGTCCGTGCGTCCGGAACCGATGAGGCCTGTACTCTGGTCACCCCGCGCAAACTGACCCTCGAAGATATGATGTCCTATATCAACGATGACGAATTGGTTGAAATTACGCCGAAAACCATTCGTTTGCGCAAACGTTACCTGACGCCGAACGAACGCGAACAAGCGAAAAAAGCGTCGAAAAAAGCCGCCGCTGTTTAGGCCTGTTTTTTAAAAACAATTGACCCCCGCCCCAGAGATGAATCCTGTGGCGGGGGTTTTTTTGTATTCCTCACGACTATTTACATATTTTTAAGGCAATTGGTCTAGGATGGAGGAAATCTTGATGCAAAAGGATACGAACGGCCACGCGATGGGACAATACCAATCAACAAAATACCACCTATCTTCCGAGACATCCCAAAATTATGGAGATGTTATAAATGCCGCCGCCCCCTATCTGGAAGGCTATGACGAAATTTATGTCATTACAGACGCGAACATCAAGGCACTTGGTCTGCCCACCAAAGAAGAGGACATAGCAAAGCTCGACAAAAGCATGATCTCGGAAGCCCTTATTGGCCACGGGGATCTCCTTGATAGACTCAGAAAGAACGAAGATAAAGAGCAACTATCTCTAATAGAGGCAGGCCTGCCCAAAATTCTTTCTTCAAAAACCCGAGAATCTCGGGGGCCTTTTGCTCTTGCAATTGAAACACTTGATAAGGATGGAGTGCCTTTTCGTGCGGGTTTTGTATTTTTAACAGGCCCTCAACTGAACGAACAACTCCTTCTGCCTAAGGG
>CAZMZK010000113.1:0-3780 GCA_964570705.1 uncultured Micavibrio sp. | reverse complement strand
TCTGACAACGCAATTTACACGCCGCAACCAGCCCCGTGGGGATCAGAGATCGCTTCTCTTTCTTACGATCCGCGAAAGAAATATCATCTTCGTTGATGCGATGTGATTCCATGCGGGTAAAAATATCATCCAGGGCCTTTTTTTCGCCGGCCTGAAACCAGACATGGGCGCATTTTTTACACCGGACCTCCCGTCCTTTGGGGCCAATCGCCTCAGCCGGAACGTTATAACTTGCAGAACAGGACGGACAGGTTAAAATCATGGCTTCTATCTTTGACAAGGATTTAGTATCTATGCAAAGAGATTGTATGGTGATGAGTCGCGAAGAGCAAGCGGGGTTTGTAAGTTTATGATTAAATTCGAGCATGTTGGCTTGCGTTATGGTATCGGGCCGGAAGTTTTAAGCGATATTACGTTTACTCTGGACGATGGATCGTTTCATTTTCTCTGCGGACCTTCGGGGGCAGGAAAATCGTCTCTTCTGTCCCTTCTCTATCTCGGGCGAAAATGCACACGTGGCCGCATTCATATGATGGGCAAAGATACGGGAATGTTGAAACGCGCCGACCTGTCCGAACTGCGCCAAAAAATCGGCGTGGTGTTTCAGGACTTTCGTCTGCTGCCCCACCTGTCTGCCTTTGATAACGCGGCCTTGCCGCTGCGCATATCGGGCGTTGCCGAAAAGAAAATCAAAAATCACGTGGAAGAATTGCTTGACTGGGTGGGGCTGGGGGATTGCATGAACCGCCTGCCCGCCACCCTGTCCGGAGGTCAACAACAACGGATTGCCATTGCCCGCGCCGTGATTGCCAACCCGCGCCTGTTACTGGCGGACGAACCCACCGGAAACCTGGATGACGAAATCGGGATGAAATTGATGGGGCTGTTCGAACAATTAAACAAAATGGGGACAACCATTCTGATTGCGACCCACTCGACCCATATTCTGGAACGCTTGCCCCATCCGCGCCTGATCCTGAACCAGGGACATCTGAGCGTGTTTGATCCAGGCACAGCCCCCCTTTCCACCACGATCCAACACGGTGAGGCAGCCCATGCATAAACTGCGCATTCACAATCATATTTTCTCTATCGCCCACCGCGCCAACCGGAAAAACAGTGGCTATGACATTCCGCTGCACACGCGGCTGGGCACCGAATTTCTGGTCATGCTGATTGCTCTGATGACCTATTTGTTGCTCTTGGCGGCGATGGGAAGCACCAGTTTGGGCCACATGGCCCATAAATGGGTCGCCGGATTGGAAAACGCCATGACCATCGAAATTCCAGCCGGTGACAGCGCGGCACAAAAAGCCGAGACTCTGGTCAAAACACTGCAAAATGTAGCCGGAGTCACCTCGGCCAAGACCTTAACCCAAAAAGATATGGGCGATATTCTCTCCCCATGGCTGGGCAACCAAACCTCGGTGCTCGCGGAACTGCCCCTCCCGACATTGATCAATGTCACATTGGATAAACGCACCCCAAGCACCACGACCGCCATCAAAAATGCTGTCAATGCCTCCGTCCCCGAAGCCATTGTGGATGCCCACGAAGATTGGTTGGTGGATTTACTGAAACTGACCAACGGATTGCGTTTCACCGCCATGGTTGTCTTTGGCATGATCCTGTTTGTCACCGCTTTGGTGATTGCAGGCGCCGTACGATCCCGCATGGCCATTCACCAACGCGAATTGGAACTTCTGCATATTATGGGAGCGTCGGATCGCTATATCAGTCTGCAATTTATCCGCTATGTCCTGTCGCAATCGCTGAAAGGCATGAGCTATGGCTTTTTGGCAGGGATTTTGACGTTTGGCGCCTTTGTGCTGTTTACCCGTCAATCGACGGGAACTGTGCCGGAAATTACGTTAGACCCCTCTGATGCGATGATCTTTTTATCGGTTCCGGTGTTGCTGATCTCGATTGGGATCGGGACTGCGCGTCATACTGTATTACGTGTTTTAAATGAAATGCCGTAAGGAACCATGCGAAATCTGTTGGCCCGCCTTATCAAGATCACGGTGATCACTTTGCTTCTGCCTGTTGTCTTATGGGTGGCCGGATTTGTCGTGTTTACAGGGGCGATTTATCTGATGCAGGCGCCAACAGACACCCAAGACACGCAATTGACTCCTAAATCAGCTATCGTCCTGACGGGAGGCACAAACCGGGTCAGCACGGGACTGGATCTTTTGGCCGAAAAGAAAATTAGCAATTTGTTGGTCAGCGGCGTTCATAAAGATGTTGAAATCCGCGACATTATGACTCAATGGGGAAAAAAAGGTGGCGCACCTCCGTGTTGCATTACGTTGGGGCGCGAAGCCGGAAACACCATCGGCAATGCGCAAGAAGCCAAAAAATGGATCGACCATATCGGCGCCCAAAATATCTATCTGATTACCGCGAATTACCACATGCCACGTGCCTTGCTGGAATTCAAACACGAACTTCCCGGCATTAAAATCATTCCCTATCCTGTGCAACCGGAACATTTTGATCCGCATCAGGATATTTTCTGGAAGACCGACTTTATCGAATACCACAAATTATTGATGACCCTGTTTCGCATTCTGGTGTATCCGGATGAAAAACAACCACTTCCTGAATCTTTATCCGAATCTCCCACAAAATAGAAACGATCCATTATGCTTCTGCTGATCCGCCAAATCCTGTTCAATATTGCTTTTTATGGCATGACGACCCTCTTCTGTATCGTATTGACACCCGCCATGCTGTTGCCGCGGGATCTGTTTATTGTTGGATTGAATGCCTATTTCAAAACCGTACATCTGGTTGAAAAATACGTACTGGGGTTGGATTTTGTCGTGCGCGGCGCCGAACACATTCCCGCATCCGGCAGTTTTATTGTCGCCGCAAAACATTATTCGGCGTATGAAACCATGAAAATCCACCTGCTGTTTCATGATCCGGCCATCATCATGAAAAAAGAATTGAGTTATATCCCTCTCTGGGGATGGTTGGCGATGAAAGCCCGCATGATCTTTATCGATCGCGGATCACGTGACGTTGCCTTAAAATCGATTATCGCCGGAGCCCAACGTGTTGAAAAAGAAGGCCGCCCGCTGGTCATTTTCCCCCAAGGCACACGGGTCGCCATCACCGATACGCCCGACACAAAACCGTATAAAGGGGGCATTATCCGTATGTATGACGCCACCCATCAACCGATTTTGCCCGTTGCCATGAATTCGGGATTATTCTGGAAGAAGAATGCGTTCTTTAAATATCCGGGCACTGTTGTGTTTGAGATCCAGCCGCCCATCCCCGCCGGATTGGACGGCAAAGAGGTTATGTCCCGTTTGCAGGACGTTCTTGAAACCCGTTCAAACGCCTTGGTTGCCGAAGAGCAGCGAAAAAAAGGCACGCCGTCATGAACAAAAAACTGGCGCGTTTCTTAAAAGGCATCCTGTTTACTCTGACAGCTGCCCTGATCCTTGTCTTTGCGATTTACAGCATGGCCTGGTTTGCCCTGACCAAACGCGCCGAAGTGATCGTGGCCACACTCTGGACCGATAAAGACTTTACCATGACGGGGCAGCCTCCCGCCTTTCATGGATATCCATTGCCGCCGGAAACCCATTTCTCCGGAAGCATGACACATCTCTCCGGTCTATCGATCCAGATCCCTGATCTGTATTATTTTGGATATCCGGCCCCGCACCAAATTCAATTTTTCGAGGCTAAAAACGGCCTCTCATTCACCGCCCCGTTTTTGAACACGCCCCTCACGCTGGATTATCTGGCGATCCAAATTCG
>CAZMZK010000112.1:0-3968 GCA_964570705.1 uncultured Micavibrio sp. | reverse complement strand
AATCACCTGTTTCATTGTCTTCGTCGGCTCAAAAGCCCTGTCACGGGCATGAAAAGAATGAAGAAAAACCAGATCATATTCGTTTTGTGATTGATTGTATGGGTGTGGACCTGCAAAAGGCGGATACTGTCCATTTTGAAAAGGCCGACCTCCGCACTGCGTTAATTGATTTGCCGTTTCTTGATAATGCAGTTACATCGCAAAATACAGACTACAGCCCTCAGGTTATTCGGGGGCCACCCCCAGACTGGTCTGTAGCCTATCAAAGCCACGCATCCATTATTCTGACCACACAGCGTCTTCGTATATAGAGCCCGCACACGTCAATCTGTGCAACATCAATCTATAACGAGGATAATATTTTATGAAACACACCGCTTTTCTGGCATTCTGGCTTTTGGCTATAGCCAGCCCCTTTGCAGCTTCCGCAAAAGATTATGACCTGACAATTTCCCATCAAATCCTGAATATCACCGGAAAACCGCTTGAAAAAGTTGTGGTTAACGGCACATTACCTGCCCCTACACTGCGTTTTAAGCAAGGTGAGGAAGCCGTTATTCATGTCACCAATCGCATGGATGTCCCAACTTCTGTCCATTGGCACGGGCTTTTGGTTCCGGGTGCGATGGATGGTGTAGATGGGCTCAACGGGTTTAAAGAAATCCAACCGGGGCAATCCTTTACCTATCGTTTTAAGCTGCGTCAAACGGGAACTTATTGGTATCACTCTCATACAGGCGGACAAGAGCAAGAGGGATTATATGGTGCCTTGATTGTGGATCCGGCGGGGCGTGATCCGATAAAGTCTGATCGCGATTATATTGTGATGCTCAATGATTATCATGACGAAGGACCATCTGAAATTCTCGGAAATTTGAAAAAATCATCAGATTACTATGCGACTGCGCGGCGAACACTGGGCGATGTCGCAGCCGATATTGAGGATAAAGGATTCAAAAAAGCATGGAAAGATGAAAAGGATTGGGGGCATATGCGCATGGCTCGCACCGATCTTTCTGATGTGACGGGATATACCTTCCTGACTAATGGAAAAACCCCTGAACAAAACTGGACAGGGCTGTTCAAAACGGGTGAGCGCGTGCGGCTGCGTTTTATCAATGCCTCGTCCATGTCGTTCTTTGATGTCCGCATTCCAGGATTAAAGATGAGTGTTGTTCAGGCGGACGGGCAAAATGTCGAGCCTGTCGGGGTGGATGAATTTCGGTTTGCGCCTGCCGAAACCTATGACGTTATTGTAACGCCGAAAGAGGATAAAGCCTATACGGTGGTTGCAGAGCCGATTGATCGCACAGGTTTTGCATTGGGGACTCTGGCCCCGCACGAAGGCATGAAGGGTGAGATGCCAACCCACCGTCCCCGCACACAGCTCAAGATGGGGGATATGAGTATGGAAGAAATGGGCGATATGGTGATGACCCCAGCCGACATGAAATCAGCATGGGGTGACGCCGCAACGCCCAAAGGTGATAAGGCTCTGCAATATAGCGATTTGCGCTATGCCGGAATTCAGAAGGATGTTCGGGAACCAAACCGCACCATTGACGTCACCTTGGGCGGCAATATGGAGCGTTATATTTGGACGCTTAACGGCAAGCAAATGCAAGAATCCAAACCTATCCGCCTGAAATACGGGGAACGGGTGCGCCTGACCTTCACCAACAATACGATGATGGCCCATCCTATGCACTTGCATGGCATGTTTGTCCAGCTTGAAAACGGACAGCCTATGGCCAAGCTTCCCAACAAACATACGGTGATTATCCAGCCCGGAAAGTCCTATTCCGTCTTGCTGACAGCGGACGAAGTTGGAGAGTGGTCATTCCATTGCCATCTTCTCTATCACATGATGTCGGGCATGATGACAACTCTCACAGTCGCCAAGCTGGACACTGCCGATATGCCACAGAATGTAACAAAAACAGGAGCCCATCATGGACATTAAAACCTCACTTTATTTAATATTGCTTGGGTGTTTGGTGCCTTTACCAGCACTTGCTGATGATATGATGATGAGCCACGCAGCTTCTTACCCTGTCTATCATATGTTCCGTATCGAAACAGACATAGGAAGCAACAGAGGAAAACCTGTGACATCATGGGATGTCGATGGCTGGATCGGGACAGACTATAATAAATTCTGGCTTAAAAGCGAAGGCGAACGGGTAGATGGCACTTTAGAGTCTGCGGAGTTCTGGGGATTATATAGCCGGAATATCGCAACATTTTGGGATGCTCAAATCGGCCTTCGTCATGACACTCAGCCAGTCTCGACCACTTACGCGGTCTTCGGGGTCAATGGTCTCGCGCCCTATTATTTCGAAACCGAAGCGCATGGGTTTATCAGCGAGCATGGCGATATAACGGCCCGCTTAAAAACTGAAAATGAATTTTTAATCACGCAAAAACTCATTCTTCAACCTTATGCCGAACTTAATCTCTCGGCGCAAAAAGTCGCCGATCAAGACATTGGGGCAGGCATCACCGATGCGCAATTGGGGCTCCAGACCCGCTATGAAATCACAAAGCGCATAGCTCCCTATATTGATGTCCATTACGGGCAGAAATTTGGCGCAACAAAATCAATTGCCGAAAATAACCGCGAAGATAGTTCCGAGGCTGTCGGATCTATCGGACTACGTTTTATATTCTAGAGCATTTTGCGATTAAGTGGAAGCCGGTTAATCGTAACAAAATGCGACAAAACAAATACTTAAACCATTTCATGCCAAAAAGGAGAAACCCATGAAAAAAATCATACTCACAACCGCACTGGCTTTGATGACTGCGACACCCGCAATAGCAAAGGACTATACTATCAGAGAAGTAAGTAATATTGACGAAAAACAGCCTTATTATTTTGATCCATCTAACCTTACCATCCAACCCGGCGACACGGTAACGTTTGTCAATGCACAAGATGAAATGCACGATGTCATGTTCGTCGAGGTGCCAAAGGGAGTAAAAGAAATGATCATGAGCCCGATGCATGAGAAAAAAGGCGATAAATTTTCCTATCAATTCACCGTTCCCGGCACCTATAAATTTCACTGCCATCCGCATGAAAAATTGGGCATGAAAGGGAGTTTGATTGTTGGGGCGCCCTCCAAAAAAGGTGAAACCGTCCTGATGGATCATCATAAAATGGCCAAAATCCACGACGTTGCCATGAAAGGTGAAGCAAAAGCATCGGGGGATATCGCAAAAGGCCCTCAAGGTACGGGCGTTATCAAGTCTGTTGATGCCGGCGCGCATAAAATCATTGTCAAACATGATCCGATTGCCGAATTGGGTTGGCCGGTGATGACCATGGAATTTGTGGTGGACCCTGCGGTTGATTTGGGATCAGTCCATGAAGGGGATAAAATCCGCTTTACCCTGAAAGCCAAGGGTGATGAAGACTACAGTATTACAAAAATCCAAAAGAATTAACCCTTACAAACATATGAAAGAAAACCATCATGAAAATATTATTTCTTACATTGCTGACAGCTCTTATGACTCTACCTGCCTTTGCTGCAGACAAAGCATTAGATGCAGATTGGTTAAAGCCAGTTGAAGCCAAAAAAGTCTGTATGGTCAATAACAAATCATTTGACAAAGATCAGATGGCCATTGAGGTCGCGGGTAAAACCTATTATGGCTGCTGCCCGATGTGCAAAGGAATGCTGGAAAAAGATGAAACTCAACGCTCCGCAATTGATCCAGTCAGTGGCAAAGCGGTTGACAAGGCCTCTGCTATTATTGGTGCGGACTCTGATGGTAATACATACTATTTCGAGAATCAGGATAATTTGAAGAAATTTTCCTCTGGTCCCAAACCAGATAAAAAACCTGATGCGGGAATGGGCGGCATGTCGATGCCGTCTCACAACGGCAAATAATAAGAACCTGCTCATAATCTCGCTATGGCACAGGATTTTTACGGTTTTTCGAGAACCGCATCGGAT
>CAZMZK010000111.1:0-4097 GCA_964570705.1 uncultured Micavibrio sp. | reverse complement strand
ACTTTATAGATAGTCATCGACTTAAACAAGAAAAGTTGAGACATTTTTTATGGCACAACGCATTGGCATTTACCCCGGAACCTTTGACCCCATTACCAAAGGGCACCTGCATATTATCAAACGCGCCAGCAAACTGGTCGACCATGTGATTGTCGCTGTTGCCAATAACCAGAGGAAAGGCCCCCTCTTCTCGATCGAAGAACGCCTGGCGATGGTGCAAACCGATATCGACAATCTGCATGACAAACATTGCCCGATTTCGGTGGAACCTTTTGAAGAATTGTTGATTTCCTACGCCCATAAAAAGAAGGCAACATGCCTGTTCCGCGGATTACGCGCCGTGTCCGATTTTGAATTCGAATTCCAGATGACGGGCATGAACGCCAAACTGGCCCCCGATATTGAAACGGTCTTTTTGATGGCGGCGGATAAATGGCAATTCGTCTCCTCGTCCTTTATCAAAGAAATCGGATCCTTGGGCGGCGATATCGGCGAATTTGTGACCCCAGCCGTGCAAGCACGGCTTTTGCAGAAGTTTTCAGCCGCCGAATAAGACTGCAATCCCTTCATTTCCCGAGGAGTTTAAAAAAAATCACGGGAAACTAAAATAATTGGAATTCTTCGCTTGACGAACGGCATCGACTTCCGTATGTTACCCCAACTTTCAGCCCCCTTAGCTTAAAGAATCGCGCAAGCGGTATATACCGGAAAAAGGGACAAATAATGACCGCGTAGCTCAGCCGGTAGAGCAACTGACTTTTAATCAGTAGGTCGTGGGTTCGAATCCCACCGCGGTCACCATCTTTCCACCATCTCCCTGACATCCTCTTTTCAAAAAGAAAACCCCCGCGGGTGCGGGGGGGAAGTTTAGGGCTCACTCGAAAAAACATAACGTATCAGGAAAGATTCATCCCGCCAGACTGTTTTAGAACTGTTTTAGGCCTTTCGTTGCTGGACAGCTTGGAGGAGAACGTCGCGGACACTTTCATTACCTAAAACTTTGGATGTCACTTTCAAGAGACGTTTTTTAACAACATCGACATTCACAACACCATTTTCCCCCAGCGCTGTTTTAGAACTCAAGGCTCCGTACATATCTTGAATATATGCATCTTTCAGGCGGGGAGAAAATTTCTCTATTTCTTTGGCTTTTTCGGCATCTTCCGCTTCCAATGTCACTGTAATATTGACAATCTGCACAATGCCGTTCGTCCCGATCACAGGCAAGGTCAATGGATCCATTTTCACGAACGCCACTTTGGCATCAACTTCTTCTTTAGACGCCGCTTTTTTACCGTCTTCCTTGTCCTGTGTGGCTTTCTTCGGATCAATAGAGGCCTCGGCAGATTTTCCGCCCAAAAAGGTAAAAGCCGCAAATCCGCCACCGCCAAGCAGCAACAAAGCGACAATAATCAGCATCATCTTTTTCATTTTGAAACCCTTACCTTTTGCCCGAATCTGGAAGACGTCATTGGAAGACTTCTGTCTTTCTTGTTTCTATAATTCTAGGATAGCAAGGGGGAATTAATGCAGTGTAACAAATGCCTAAAATTTTATGCAAAATTGTGCAATGCAAGAGCTGCATGGCACATATATATTTAAAATCAATAGGTTATGATTATTGACGTAGTTCTTTTGCCAACGCGTCCAGAACAGCATTCACCAATTTTGGTTCCGAGGATTCAAAAAAACTGGAGGTAATGTTCAAATAATCCGAGATAATAATCGGCGAATCGATATCTTTATGTGCCAATAATTCAAACGCACCGCAGAGCAAAATAGCGGTCAATAAAGGCTCGATCTCGTTCGATCCCTTTAACCGTGGGCGGATGATTTGTTCCAAATCCCCCCACCGTTCGGTCACGCCGGATAAAACACTCCGGAACAGAGGGCGATCAGGCTCCACCATTTGGCCATCTTCCAAATCCATGCCGATGCGATGGGAAATATACTCGTCATACAATTGGGATGGGGCGACTTTGTTCTGAATGGCCTGATAAATCGCCTGAACAGAAAACAGACGCGCGGCAGTTTTGCGGGCTTTTAAAGATCCTTTGGATGACATGATTATTCTTATGCTCCTCCGCACGCGTGTTTCAACGCCAACATGGCCAAAGCGGCATAGGCTGCCCCGCCGCCTTTATTCTGGCGGGTTTTATCGGCGCGATCCAACGCTTGATCCATGTTTTCTACGGTCAGGATCCCATTGCCAACGGCCAGATTGTGCCGCAAGGACGCCTCCATAATGCCCCGCGCGCTTTCGTTCGATACAATGTCGTAATGGGTGGTATCTCCACGAATGACACACCCCAAAGCCACAAAGGCGTCAAAACGACGGCCATTCTGGCGTTGGGCCCCATATTGCAGGGCAACAGGAATTTCCAGGGCTCCGGGAACGGTGACTTTTTCATAGGTTGCCCCCGCTTTTTCCAAAGCCTCTATGGCCCCGAACAACAGCATATCGTTGATATCGTCATAATAGCGGGCCTCGAGAATCATCACATGAGGAGGGCTGAGAAACTGCAATGCGCTCAGCGATTGATGGACGTGCGGGATGTGAACCATGTGCAATAACCTTGTTGTAAAAACATCTGCGCTGGTTGTACGCCAAATCGGGGAGCATAGTCAAGAAGCTGCATCTTCATTTTAACGCACAGAATTCACGCATCCCTGATCTGATGTTAACAGGAAATCATTCTCCATACCGTAGGCGGCGCGGAAAAGGCCTGTGATCGCGTGCCAACTGCTATCGCGATCCACCTGCAATTTGCCGATATAGCGCGCGCCCCCCTCCCCGTCCGTTTTATAAATTTGCCCCCACCATCCAAAGGCCGACGGGCCGGGCATCCCGTAACGCAAATCGCTCGCCACGACCAAATCCGGCGCGTTTCCTGTGGCGAACCCCACAGTCTGATTGGAAAACCATGATAACATACCGCCATCATAGGTCGCCAATATCGCCGTCTTCACCGCATCGGGCACCTGTGTCTGACACGCCCAATGAATCTCCTGCGGGCGAAAGGTTGACACAAACCCGACCCGCACCTGATGCGGCTCGGTCACCACCACACGCCGCAAGAAAGGTTGAAAAATCGTCGTAAAAGCTTCGACCTTTTGATAGGCAATCTGCTGATCCTCTAACTGTCGGGCGGCCAGATTTTCCGCCCGTATATTCAATCCCCACCCCATCGCGATATAGGCGGTTGTCAGGGCAATAGCGGACACCGCCAGAAATCTGGCCCGTTCCCGCCCCTTTCGAAACAGCAACGCGCCCATGGCCAGACATAAAATCCCCGAATACACCGGATCAATAATCGAAATCGCCGATATTTCAAACCGGTGATTGCTGAATGGCGCAAATAACTGTGTCCCGTAAATCGTACAAAAATCCAGCAACGGGTGCGACAAAATAGCCAACACCATCACCGCCAACCACCGCCCGAATTCTACACCCTGTTGTTTTTCATTTTTCCGCTCATAGAACCGCCACAGCCCTGCGGCCAGAGCGGCCCCGATCAATGGCACAAACCAAAGGGCGTGGCTGAGATGACGATGGTATTTCCATGATCCATAATCCCCCAAAAACGGAGTCGCCAGAACATCCAGGTCCGGCAAAAACGCGGCAAAGGCACCGTAAACCAGTGCCTTTCGTCCCATTTTCTTATACCCGATAGCCTGTCCGATACAGGCCCCCAACGCCATATGTGTCAATGTGTCCATGAAGAAACAATATGTGATATTTGTTTTAAAAAGAAAGACAGATCCCAAAAAAGAGATTTACGTCAAAATACTCGTCGCAAAGTCGGTCAGGGTATCGTCGCGAGCGCCCATGATGACAATGCGGTCGCCTGATTGCGCCTCGGCGGCCATCATCCGTCCGATCTCGTCCCGTGTCGGTGCATAAACCGCACTTAACCCTTTACGTTGACATTCCAAAATAAAGTCTTGAGATGTATAGGATTTATCGACCGTACCCCCCATATACAACACATCCGGCATATAGAGCTTATCCCCCGATTTCAGCCCCGCCACGAACGCATCCCGCAATTCCTCGCGCATCAACCGGAACGGCCCATACCCATGCATCTGGAACATGA
>CAZMZK010000110.1:0-4102 GCA_964570705.1 uncultured Micavibrio sp. | reverse complement strand
ATAGGCAGCATTGCACCACACAACATCGCCACTTGATCCATGAATCCACACGGGATAGGTCAACGCCCCCAGAACGGCATAGTATTTTTTAATTTCATGCTCTAAACGATTTTGTTCGGCGCGTTTTTGTTCTAATTCCCGCTCGACCGCCGTAATATCTTCAACCCAGATAATATCATACTGATCGGTGCCGCTTAACGCTGTGCCTGTGCCGCCCGTCAGGCGCAAAATCTTCTGCTGATCCAGTGTTTGGGTTTTTAACACAAATTTTTGCCGCTGCTCTTTCAAATGGATATAACAATTTTCCAGAGCGGCCGCATCCCCGGGGCGCAACGCATGTTGAATATCAGTAATCCCCGTAATTTTGCGAAGATTGAGAAGATCCAGAAACCCCTTGCTATATGCCAGAGAGCCATCCGGATTAAACCCGCAATATTCCCCGGGAAAGGCCGCCAGAAACGCTTCCAGCCGATCTCGCTCGGCCAGCAGGGCCGAGGGTTTTAACCATCGTGTAAACAGAGAATCTTTCCGAGAGGCAGAAGAGGACGTTGTCATAGCCGCGAGTTTACCCGCAGATGCCTCATCCTGCAAGAGTGCCCAACAAGACAGATTCTCCCGTATTTTGTCACAATTCTGTGGTGAAATCGGGCGTTTTTTGTCATACTCGGGAGAAATGATTCGTTTCTGAACTCCTCACCTGTGCCCATCCTCTGTCATGTCCACCAAAACACTTCCGAATAAAACTGGAAAATCAGTTGCAAAATCGTCGGGCCGTTCGGCGCAATTGGCTCTGGAAGGCGCACGTCGCTCTGTTGCGACCGCCAAGAAGAAATCGTCGCCCGCAGCAGCATCAGCGGCGAAAAGCGCCACAGAAAAACCGCGCCGGACAAAATCGTCCCCATCCCCATCACACACACAGATATTATCCCAACCCGTGGGTCGGCTTGTTGTCGCCAAAAGCGGAAAATTGCTTTTTATGTCTCCGGACATGACCAAAACAATGGGCATCAAGGACACGGACATATCACATATTGCCTTCCGTGACCTGATTCAATTTACCAACCCCGAAGATGCCTTGCGCGATCGCCCTGTCTTTGGTTTCTTTGGCGATGATACCGATAAAGACAGCGATATCTGGACATCCTCCATCATGTCCGGAGAGCATGAAATTGTGCCTCTGCTGGGAAAAAAATCGGAACCTGTAACCTTGCGCTTTGATACCGTGGATTTACCGGACGGGCGCGGATTTCTGGTTGTCTCGACGTTAGGTCCCTCCGAAGGCGAAGATCTGGCCGGATTTGTGGTCACCATGACGAATCCACAACCCGCTGCACAGCCAACGGAATCATCGCAAACAACACCAGGCACCCCACCGGATGCCACAGGATGGACGGCGCTTCTGCCTGCCTTGGCCAATATGGGCAACGACCTGATGGTGGTTTTATCCGCGCGCGGTAAAATCCTCCATGCCAACGACCCGTTCTATACAACATTGGATATTCCTGTGGCCGAGATGGCAGGAAAAAATTTTCTGGATCTCCTTCATGGCGATGATCGCCCCTATGTCCAACCCATCTTCAAAAACCTGTTCCAAGAAGGCGCAGCCACACTTCCTCAGGCCATTCCCTTTGAATGCCGCATTCAGGGCGGGCAAAAAACCACCCATTGGCTGGATTGCCGGATAAAACCGTGTCAGGGCCAATTATTGCTGGTCTGTCGGGATTTGACCGAGTCCAAACGTCATGAAATCGAATTAAGCCAGCGCGAACAACAACTTTTCGAAGCCCAATCCATCGGCCATATGGGACATTGGATGTGGCGCGTGGGCGAAGAAAATCTGGAATTTTCGACCGAATTGTACCGGATTTTCGGTGTCAGTGCCGACAGTTTTACCCCGACATTTGATTCGATCAATGCCATGATGCACCGGCGTGATCGGGGCCGTATGGCCCAATCGTTCCAACGCGCCATGATCGAACGCAAAAACTATGAAATGGAATTCCGTGTTGTCCGCCCAACAGGAGAAGCGCGTTTTATCGTCCTGCAAGGCCGATGCGAGCTGGACGACGAAGGCGATGTGGCCGCCCTGTTCGGGATTATGCAGGACATTACCGACCGCACCGAATATGAACGCGAATTGCGCGAGGCCAAAGAATCTGCCGAACGCGCCTATGCCGCAAAATCACAATTTCTGGCGAATATGAGCCACGAATTGCGCACCCCGTTAAACGCGATTATCGGTTTTTCGGAAATGATGCAACGGCAAATGCTGGGCCCGATTGGTACCGAAAAATATCTGGACTATATCAATGGCATCCGCGAAAGCGGCGAACATCTGCTGGACATGATTACCGACATTCTGGATATGTCCAAGATCGAGGCGGGGAAATACACGCTGGATGTCGAAGAATTCAATTTGTGCAAAGTCATTCGTCTGGCTACCCATATGATCGAAGGACGGGCGCTGGATGCGCGGGTCAAGGTCATATCGGCCATTCCAGACCATCACGACCTGATGATAACCGGCGATCGTCGGGCCATCATGCAAATGATCCTGAATATTCTCTCGAACGCCGTCAAATTTACCAAGGAAGACGGAGAAGTCCGCATATCCTGTGAAAAACAGGACTCCATGATTGTCATGCAATTTGTCGATACAGGGATCGGAATTCCGGCCAGCAAGCTGCGCTATGTCACCAAACCATTTGAACAAGCGGCCAACAGCTTTACCCGCAACCATGAAGGAACAGGGCTGGGCCTTGCGATTACCAAGGAACTGGCAGAACTTCATGGGGGAAAACTGGAACTGGCATCGACGGTGGGGGTTGGAACAACAGTGACCATCACTCTGCCGGAATATGCACAAAACAGCCTTCCGGCTAACTCCAAGAGCGGGTCAAAACATTAAGCGCGGACCGGAGCCATTCCGGCACCGGCGCATCCATCATGACTCCTGCCCCTAACACCATCCCATAGACGACGACAGACGCCACCACAGCCCAAATGGCCGTATGCCCGATTTTTGGCAAGGTTTTTGACAAGACAGCCGTAGGAAGAAGGCGGCGCAGCATTTTATTTTGCATCACACGGGCAGTTATTTTGCTGCACAAAACCGTTACTCCGATCCCGATCGCGGGAAGAGCCACATCCAGCATGAGGACAGCTGGCAAAGGCATACCCTCGGCCAACAAAAATAATCGCCCGCCGATGATAAAATAAAGCGTCGCCAGAATCAGAAAAACCACTTGCCCAATCGCCAAACCAACCGTGCGGCCTGTACGACTGGTGTGACGCAAGCACATATCGGCAGCGGCAATCACATCGGTCAGGCCCTGGGGATTCAGGCCTACCGGATATTTGGTGAGCGCAGCAGCCCGCACCTTGGCCAAATCCTTGTGCACCAGAATATCGGTCAACACCCCGCGCAAGAACGCGAATCTGGTGGCGACCTGTAAATTTTCCGTCACCTGTTTGCGCGATGTGGCAGCCGTGATCAGAGCCGTTTGCCCCTTTTTTGTCACAGCATCCAGAAAATACGGGAATTTCGCCAAACGCGCCTGATATCCAAACACATATCCGGACAAATCCCGCCCCTTCACATCGAACGACACCCGACCAAACGGACAGGTTACATCGTAATCCATCCAGATCGTATCGGCAGGTTCTTCCTCGCCGAGGTAAGACCGCGCCATATGCGCCGCCGACACCACTTTAACATCCATCTCGCGCCGCGTGACATAGCGGGCCATCTGGGCCGATGACACATCCAACATGTGTATTAAAGGTTGCGGCAATCCTGTCCGGTCCATGTCAAACGCCATGCGGGCCGATACATCAATATGGGTGATCTGGGACAACCATCCCGATCCGGCACACGACCCACAGGCCAAAGCCCCCGACGCCCCGCACGATGCACATTTTATCTGCCCACGTCCGGCACATTTCGGGCAACTGATCCGTCCATCACCGCGACAGGCTTGGCAGGGAGATGTATTCTTTCCCGCATGAACCCGCCCGCTACCACGGCAACGGGGGCACATAATCTGTTTGCGACTGTGGCACGAAGGGCAAGACACCGCACCGCGCCCACTGCATTTGGCAC
>CAZMZK010000109.1:0-4149 GCA_964570705.1 uncultured Micavibrio sp. | reverse complement strand
TCAAGAAGATGGGCTTGATGATGGCGGCATTTGCTATTGTGCTGGGTGCCAGTAATTCCGTGCACGCCGGAAATGAAGTGACGCAGGCTGAGGCCTATTTTACAGGGTTAAAAACAGTAAAATCCCGCTTTGTGCAAACCTCGGCCGATGGATCGCAAACACGGGGCACATTTTATCTGAACCGCCCGGGGAAATTGCGCTTTGAATATGATCCACCCAGCAAGGATTTCGTGGTTGCCGATGGCGTATTCATCTATTTTTATGATGGCGAAATGAAACAGCAAAGCAATGCACCGATCAGCCAGACTTTGGCGGATTTTATTCTGCGCAAGGATTTGAAACTGTCGGGAGATTTGAAAGTCACTAAAATCATGCGGGCAGGTGGATTGCTGCAGATCACGGTGGTGCAGCGCAAAGAGCCAAAAGCCGGAGAATTAACCCTCGGCTTTATTGAGTCGCCCAAATATCAATTGAAAAAATGGCGCGTGAAAGATTCGGTGGGCAACATCACCGAAACCGAATTGTTTGATATGCAATCGGATATCAAATTACCGTCGTCCCTCTTTGCCTATCGCGACCCCGTTGCCAAAGGCGTGAATAAGTAGGGGGGGGGTAAATATTTCTTGCCATATTGCTGATGACTGGTTACATAACATTAATTCATCTACATTTTAGGCAAAGGCAATGATAAATTACGAGGATATGAGCTATGAAGAGCAACGTGCGCGCAATGCGTATCTCTCATTCGACAAAATTGATATCCGCCAACTTTCAGAGCTTCATGATCTATTGGAGGAAATGCATCAGGGTCTTTCTGTTTGGAAAGCTATGGGGCAGCTTGAAAATGTTATGGACATATGGGCGTTTGGGATATTCGATAGGGTATTAAAAGAGACGTACGATTTGTCCTCTCATAAAAAGTCAGAGGCAACACGGGCACAACACAAAGAGAGAATTCGATCTTTCATTAACCCAGTGTTTTTAGAAGATGCTACTGATGCAGATCTTACAGAGCGATCGCGCATGATTTCAGAATTGATGAATTACGTTGAAAAAAATCCACAAACAACATCTTTTGAACTTGCTGCGGCGATTGTACGGATGGTTTTGTATGCAACGGATTTTTTTCCTTCTCTTGCCGCGGCGAGATCAACAATACCATATCATAAAGATGGATTGTTATATGAAAATAAAGTTGGGGCCAATACGAACCTAGAACCATGGGCTTATACGCTTGGATATATGACGCCACAAGATCATATTCTAGATAAACTAGAAGAACAAGAAAAGTGCTTGAGGGCACAAAAAACACCCTCCCCGATTGTTGGGTCACTGCTACCTAGATCCGAAGAAGATTTTCTGGGACGCCTTCGGCCTTATATATCAAAAATGCGAGAGGATTGGCCGTACAAGAGCTGTCAAAAGCTTATTCAGGGATTAGAAATTACGGCAAGCGGCAGCGGGCAAATAAAGCCACACTTATTTAACCCGGAATTTTTGCCATCTCACTTAAGGGCGCAGTGTCCGGAAAGGTTTGAGGATTTCTCTGTGTATATGGAAGATGATCCCACAGAGAGTTTGTATAAGGAGAATCTTTACGGGACGCGTGTTGCGTATATCACAACGTATTCGATTCGATTCATTCCCTGCGCTCCGGATCAAGCCTCCGAATTGCTAATAACGGTACGCAAAGCTCTGCGGATACTCGGGATGATCCCGCCTGCGTTTGCCATTCCAACGGACCATGGTGCATCTCCCTACCAACGCCCCTTCTTTGAAGCAAAAAATCTGGATCAAATTCCATCTGAACGGCCAGAGATTGAGAATCCTAACCCTGACAAGCGAGACGAAATTGATTGGACGCGTTTTGCAGAAGATTTTCGTAAGGCGATTGAATCGGCTCAGGCCGGTCGTTTTGGTGAAAAAAGATCTCCTCAGGAGAAAAACTGTACTGTTGGAATCGCGGACGGTCATGTCTTGATCCATACGCGCCTGGATTTGGATGATCTTTATGTTCTTTATTATTTGTTGGAACATTATATGGATTTGAATCCGGGCATTGCCCAGGCCATGAATGCTGCACGTTTCTTAGAAGCTCGGTCAGCTCCGCAAGAGAAAAACGATGCTGATGCTGAGTATAATGTTGATTGCATTTCTCCGGATCTTAAAAATGGGCATTTGGCAGGGGCGAAAGACCCCTTATCCCAGGCTTTGAATGCTGCACGTAATTTATATACGACAGAAAAGATTAATGAACGCGCCTTAATAGAACAGGTTGCTTCTGTGGCAGCCCTAAGTTTAAGTGGTGTTTTGGTTGATTGTCATGGCATTTTCCCTCCTTTCGATGATTTGAGATTAGAGAATTTATCCTCTGGTACAAAAGAAAATGGTCATTCTTTAACGTTCCAAGAAGCCCTTTCCACGCGCATAGAGCAATTTCTAAAGGTGATTTCTGGACAAGCCCCGGATGCAGATATCCAAACGAAACACCTTGCAAATGCTTTATATCATGCGCAGGTAACAGGAGGGGATGCCGTTCGGAAACAATGGCAGGCCACTCTTGCAAACCAATGGGATCAGATTCGAAAGCAAGCTTTTGAGCCACGCGGATCATTTGAAGACTTCACAAAAATGATGGATGATGAGGATGCGGTTCTTAGAATTTCTGACCTTCTATGTGCGGCAAGTCGCGGGCAAACAGGAACAGAGGGAAAGAGAGGAAATGACGATGATACACTAATAGCCTATGAGCAACGTCTGAAAGACCTAGAGCAAAGAGCCCACCAGGATAATCCGAATGTTATTGATCGCGAGGTTGCACGGGGACATCTTGCCTATTTAAAAGAACAGGAACGTCAAAGGACTCAAGAAGAGGAAATGTTGGAAGATTCCCGAAAAAGAATGATTCAGCCTCGCGTTGGCTTGGTTGTTCGTGATCCTGACGTTCCCCCATGCTGTGATCGCGTATACCCGGGAACGCTTTATACAAGTCGCATGAAAGGATCTACAATTCCACGACGGAAGCTGCCAGAAGCATTAAAAGCATTCTTGAAACCAGGATCCGATCCATACCAAGATATGCGCCATTGTATCCGACTCACGGCAGAAGAAAATCCAAGCACAGGACATGATGGATTTCCACCTCCTACACCATAAATATACAGACATAATGGCTCGTTATGTCCGTTCCAGAACCGTGACATTATCCACATAATCAGGTTGCAATTCCGGTGCGGAGACAAGGCGCGGAGTGGATTCCAGCAAGGATGTATCCGGCAATTCCTTGCCGCCAGTCGGGACTTGCAGATCTTTGAATTTCCGCAAGGCTGGCAGGATCATTTGATCGAGCGATCCCACGGCTTTGTTATATCCGTCCACGGCGCCGCCGAGACTCCGTCCCAATTTGCCCATGTGGTCGCCAAAGACCGCCACGCGTCGGTACAGATCGGCCCCCAGATTGGCCACGGTTTTGGCTTCGTCGGCAATTTTTTGCTGCTGCCATCCATACATGACGACGCGCAGCAATCCCATAATTGTGGTCGGGGACGCCAGAATGATATTCGCGCGCGAGGCTTCCTCGAGCAAGGATTGGTCTTGCGACACGGCCAAAGAATACAGGCTTTCGGACGGCAGGAACATCACCACAAATTCGGGGCTGTCAAATTGTCGCCAATAATCTTTGGTGCTTAACGATTTCAGATGGTCGCGGACTTTTTGCCGGAAATGGATCAGGGCATGCTCTTCCGCCCCTGTTTTTTCATCATCCATCATTTGCCAATACGGATCCAGCGGGGTTTTGACATCAATGACAATCTGGATCCCGTTGGGCAGCGTCACGATAAAATCCGGTTTCTGGGCCGTGCCGTCTGCCAAAACAGATTTTTGTGCGGTATAATGCACGCCTTCGACAAATCCGACCAATTCAAATGTGCGTTGCAATTGCATTTCGCCCCACCGGCCGCGTGCGGTCGGGTTGCGCAATACTTGAACCAGACTTTGGGTTTGATCGCGCAAAAACCGTTGATCTTCGGCAAAGGTTTTCAATTGGGCTTCCAATCCGGCGCCGGCCTTGCCCAATGTTTCGATTTTGGTTTCCATGTCTTTCAGGCTTTTGCCGATGGGATCCACCAGATCCGCCACAGCCTTTTG
>CAZMZK010000108.1:0-4185 GCA_964570705.1 uncultured Micavibrio sp. | reverse complement strand
GGCGTTTGCGAAGGTCGAATAGATTCGGAACCCTCTCCCTTTGTGGGAGGGGCCAAAGGAAAAAATAAAGCCCTCTCCCGCAAGGGGATAAGCGAAGTAAAAGGAACATAAAATGACAGGATTATTAAAAGGCAAAAAAGGCGTGATTATGGGCGTGGCCAATGGCTATTCCATCGCGTGGGGGATTGCCAAAGCATGTGCCGAGCAAGGCGCTGAAATGGCCTTTACCTATCAAGGGGATGCGTTCAAAAAACGTGTGGAACCTTTGGCTGCCGAAATCGGGGTCAAAACCCTGATTGATTGTGATGTGTCGGATATGGCGTCGTTGGATGCGGCATTTGCGACCATTGAAAAAGAGATGGGCCAGATTGATTTTCTGGTGCATTCGATTGCGTTCTCGAACAAAGAAGAATTGAAAGGCCGTTATGTTGATACGACCTTGGAAAACTTCCTCAATTCGATGAATATTTCCTGTTATTCCTTTACAGCGGTCATGAAACGGGCGGCACCTTTGATGAAACAGGGGGGATCCGCCGTGACTCTCAGCTATTACGGGGCCGAAAAAGTTATGCCGTATTACAATGTGATGGGCGTGGCCAAAGCGGCACTTGAGTCGTCAGTGCGCTATCTGGCAGCGGATTTGGGGCAGGACAATATTCGTGTGAATGCGATTTCGGCAGGCCCCATGCGGACATTGGCCGGATCGGCCATTGGTGGGGCCCGCAAAACATTCAAATACAATGTGGTTGCGGCTCCTTTAAAGCGTCCGGTTGGTCTCGAAGAGCTTGGAAATACAGGGGTTTACCTGTTGTCCGATATGTCGTCGGCCGTTACGGGCGAGATTCATTATGTGGATTGTGGCTTTAACGTGGTTGGGATGTGCCCCTCCGAATATTGGGGCGAATTAATGGGCGACAGCGAGTAACACGCCCTAAGCAATCAATAAGGAAAAAGGGATGTGGTCTGGTGTGTGATCTTTATTCCCTGTTTGTGTCCCCTAAAACCCTTTGCGAGCCTCTCTGCCTCATGTAAGATGGAGGTATGATATATGATCTGTGCATTATCGGGGGCGGTATTAACGGGGCAGGAATTGCCCGCGATGCCGCAGGTCGTGGCTTAAGCGTCTTATTGCTGGAAAAAGGGGACTTGGCCGAGGCCACGTCGTCGAAAAGTTCCAAGATGATTCATGGCGGGTTGCGATATCTGGAATTCTTTGAATTCGGACTTGTCCGCAAATCTTTGGCCGAACGGGAAACCTTGTTGCGGATTGCCCCGCAAATTGTCTCTCCGTTGCGGTTATGCATTCCGCATCGTAACGCAGTGCGGCCGGCGGCTTTGGTCCGCATGGGATTGTTTTTGTATGATCATCTGACGCGGATGAATCGCCTTCCCACATCCGAAACCGTTTCTTTAAAAACACATCCCTTCGGGGCTCCGTTAAAAGACCGGAGCGGGGTGGGATTTGCGTATTCCGATTGTTGGGTGGATGACGCGCGGCTGGTGGTATTGAATGCCATGGATGCGGCGGCGCATGGAGCCGATATTCGCGTGCGCTGTGCGGCCAAATCCGTTGTTCCGGTAAATGGACATTGGCGCATTCACACAGATCAGGGAGATTTTGAATCGCGCATAATTGTGAACGCCGCAGGGCCATACGCGGCAAGCTTTTTACAGGATCAAAATCTGGTGCGTCCGACAACGCCTGCTTTGCGTTTGGTACAGGGGAGTCATATTGTGATCCCCAAACTTTATGAAGGGGATCATGCGTATCTGATTCAATGCCCCGATCGGCGCGTGGTCTTTGTCTTTCCGTATGAAGGTGAATTTACCTTGGTGGGAACCACCGAAACCGTCTATCACGGCGATCCGAAAGACGCCCATATCACAGAGGGTGAAATGGCGTATTTATGCGATGTGGTGACCCGCGAATTTGCCAAACCCGTCACCGCACAGGATGTTATCTGGAGCTATAGCGGTGTGCGTCCCTTATTTGATGATAAGCAAGAATCCGATGCGCGTACAGTCACACGGGATTATAAATTGGTGATGGATGATCATCAGGGCGCCAAAATTCTGACTGTGTTCGGAGGGAAATTGACGACCTATCGCCCTTTGGCCGAAGATGTGATGGAGCGTTTGCGCCCTGTCTTTTCGGATATGGGGGCGGATATGGGGCCTGCATGGACGGCGGAGGCGGTTATGCCATTGATCGATTTCAAGTTCCAACCCGATGAAAAAACAATACGCCACTTTATCCGCAATGAATGGGCGCGGGATGTTACGGATGTTTTGTGGCGGCGAACCAAATGGGGATTGCATATGAACGCCGCGGATCAGGCCGATTTAAAAACTATGTTTGATCGGGTGTGGGCCGCAGAAAAGGGAGGCCAACCATGATTAAAATTCTTGCCGTTGATCAAGGCACAACCAGTTCGCGGGCCATTATTTTTTCGGATGCGGGCGAGGTATTGCAGGTTGCGCAAAAAGAGGTACGGGTCAGTTATCCGCAAAATGGATGGGTGGAACAAAACCCCGATGATATTCTGGCCGATACGTTGGCCTGTATTGCGGAATGTGTGGCCGACCATCCCGATGTCGTGGCCATGGGGATAACCAACCAACGCGAAACGACGATCCTATGGGATCGGGATACTGGCCGCCCCGTGTATGCGGCGATTGTATGGCAAGACCGGAGAACCGCAGATATGTGCGCGGCATTCAAAGCGCAAGGTTTGGAAGAGCGTGTGCGCCAGAAAACAGGGTTGTTGCTGGATCCGTATTTTTCCGCCACCAAAATCCGTTGGATTCTGGATAACGTTGATGGGGCGCGTGATGCGGCAGAGGCTGGACGTTTGGCGTTTGGCACAGTGGATAGTTTCCTGTTGTGGCATCTGACAGAGGGGCAGGTCCACGCCACCGATGTGACCAATGCGTCCCGCACCATGCTGTTTAATATTCATACGTTGTCATGGGATGCCGATTTGTTAGAGATGTTTGATATTCCTGCGTCCCTGTTGCCGGAGGTCAAAGAAAATGCGGGCCATTTCGGTATGGCGCATGTCGGCGGAATCAGTGTGCGGGTCATGGGTATGGCGGGGGATCAACAGGCGGCCTTGATTGGTCAGGCGTGTTGCGAGGCCGGTATGATCAAGTCCACCTATGGGACCGGTTGTTTTGCCTTAATGAATATCGGGGGCGTTCCCACCGTGTCACAGAATAGATTGTTGACCAGCGTAGGATATGTTGTGAACGGGCAGGCGACCTATGTTCTGGAGGGATCTATTTTCGTGGCGGGGGCGGCCATTCAATGGTTGCGCGATGAAATGAATTTCTTTGCACAGGCCGAAGACAGCAAGGCTCTGGCAGAATCGGTCCCCACATCCGAGGGCGTGTATTTTGTGCCGGCCTTTACGGGATTGGGGGCTCCCTATTGGAATCCGGATGCGCGTGGCGCAATTTTCGGGTTAACACGGAATACCAGCAAAGCCCATATTACACGGGCGGCCCTCGAGGCACAGGCCTATCAAACCTGTGATCTGATGGAGGCCATGACATCGGATTCCGGTATTACGCCCAAGACGATGCGTGTGGATGGGGGATTGGTTCGCAATGAATTTATGGCCCAGTTTCTGGCGGATATGTTGGATATGCCCGTGGATATTCCACCGGTTGTCGAAACAACGGCGTTGGGGGCTGCGTATCTTGCCGGTATCGGGGCAGGGGTGTTCCAAGGGGTGAGTGATATTGCCCGCCATTGGCAATGTAAAACGTCCTACGTTCCCCGTATGGACAAAAACCAACGGAACACGCTGTATCAGGGATGGAAAACCGCAATCTCCCGCGTTCAATAAATCTGTTGCCCCCAAAAATACAAAGACAAAATGTCAGAATAAAAAATCCCTCCTTTCGTGCGAGAGGAGGGATTTGGATATGTATGATGGCCGTTCGATCTAGGCCGCAGTTTTTTCGGCAATCGCAGCGGGAAGAGAGCGCAGAATCGATGTTCCTGCATACTCTGCCACGGATCCCAATTCTTCTTCGATGCGGATCAATTGATTGTATTTTGCAATCCGGTCAGAACGGGACAGGGATCCGGTTTTGATTTGTCCGGCGTTGGTGGCAACGGCCAGATCGGCAATCGTTGAATCTTCGGTTTCGCCGGAACGGTGGGACAGAATAACGCCC
>CAZMZK010000107.1:0-4208 GCA_964570705.1 uncultured Micavibrio sp. | reverse complement strand
GGCCGCTTTGTCGTTTTTATAGGCGGCCAATAACACATATTGATAGGCCAAAGACGGTGATGCCGCACCCGCAACTGGCGACGATCGGCCCTGACCCGCATCGGCCCAGAGCTTTAAAAGGGGAAGGATGGCGGCACCGAGATTATCATCTTTCAGATAGGTAATTTCTTTCAAAGAGGCATCATATTTTCCGTCTTTGAACAGGGACAAAGACATCACCAAATGGGCCAGTGTGACATCGCTTTGACCTTGATCGATCATGGTGCGGGCTGTGTCTACGGCGCGGTCATAATGGCCTGCCCCGATATCAAGGGCCAACACACGTTTTTGTACATCCGGATCGCGGGGGGACACCTCTAAAATCCGTGAGAAGTAAACAGACGCATTATCCCAATCCGAATGATTCTGGGCGAATTGGCCGGACAGAAAATCTCCGGACAAGGTTTGCGGCGGCGTATCATTCGCATATCCCGAGAAAAATCCGGCGATATCATCCTGTCCTGCATTTTGATGTTTGGTTTGGGCGTTTTGATCACATCCTGCGACAAGCAGGAGCCCCGTGGTCAAAAAAGTGGTCAAAAAAAGGGAGGTACGAAAAGGCAGGTTTTTCATGCTAACAGGCCGCTGGTTGGGAAAAATGCGTGAATAGATTTTCAGAGTATAATAGGCTTCATCGAATTAATCATCTGGAATTATTGTCCATTTCAGAAAATTATATTGACATAATTATTTAAGGGGGCTACGGTAAAGGCCTCATCATAAAACAAACAGGGTGTTCAAAATGAAATTTGGGAGATGGTTAAGTGCTGTTTTTTCAGGGAAAGCCTCACATCAAGATTCTATATCCTCTTCCCAGAAATCAGAACAGGACATGTTTGTAGACGCGGCCAGAAACGGGAATTTTCGACAGGTTAAACGGTTATTGCAAAAAGATTCGGATTTATTGGATGGCCAAGATCGCTATGGCTATACGGCTCTCATGGCGGCCGCTCAGGAAGGACATCTTCGGGTTGTCAAATATCTGATCAAGGTCGGCGCGAACGAAACACTCAAAAATAATACAAACAATACAGCGCAAGAATTAGCCGGGATTGTCTTAAATCAGGCTGTTTCTCCGCAGAAGAAAGAAGATATAAGAACAGTTCTGGCCTATTTGAATGATCCGGAACGCCCAAGGAAAATTTGTATTCCCTCTCCCGAACCACGTACCCCTTAGAGTCCATCCAAAAACTTTTCCGCAGAAATCCGCCAAGAGTTCTTGAACGGACACTTAGGGCGTGTCATCACTTATAATCTTTTGGACTGCGAACCGCACTTTAGGTCACCTCTAAAAACCCTTATCGTCATACCAGCGGAAGCTGGTATCTCTTTGATTTCAAAAGATTCAAGATTCCGGCTTTCGCCGGAATGACGGGTTTTTAGAGGTGACCTTTATTTATGTCCCCTTATTTATGTCCCTTGGGGCTCCCGTTTCTCAAATATGTCTCTGTATTTTGTGATACGGTTCTCGTCACAAAATCTGTCAAGTGATGACACACCCTAACGAGAGAATAAAAAACGCCGTTGCTCCGGTCCTCTGTGCATAAGAAATATCCAACTATCCTGCTTTGAGGAAACTGATCGCTTGGTCACGTTCAAAGAGATACAGCAGGGTGCGCAAGGCTTGGCCGCGTGGGGTTTTCAGGTCAGGATCTTTTTCCAAAAACAAGGCCGCGTCTTGCCGTGCGGAAATCAACAAATCACTCTGTGCGGCCAGATTGGCCAAGCGGAATTCGGCCAGACCGCTTTGCTTGGTGCCTAAAACTTCGCCGCTGCCGCGCAGTTCCAGATCTTTTTCTGCGAGGAAAAATCCGTCTTCGCTCTGCCGCAGGGTTTTCAGCCGTTCACGGGCTGTTTCCGTCAGATTGGCGGCATAGACCAGAAAGCAGTAAGAGTGTTTGTCTCCGCGCCCGACCCGTCCGCGCAGTTGGTGCAATTGCGCCAATCCAAAGCGTTCGGCATGTTCGATCACCATAATGGTGGCGTTGGGCACATTGACCCCGACTTCGATCACGGTGGTGGCAACCAGCAGGGATATCTCACCGGACGCGAATTTCGCCATGACAGAATCTTTGTCGGCAGGTTTCATGCGCCCATGGATCAGTCCCACGCGGTCGCCAAACATCTGTTGCAGCATCAGGTGGCGGTCTTCGGCGGCGGCCAGATCCAGAATTTCGGATTCTTCAACCAACGGACAGACCCAATAAATCTGCACGCCACGTTTCATTTGTTCGCCCAAACGGGATACCATGTCATCCAGAGTTTCCTGAGGGATCAGGCGGGTGTCGATTGGTTTGCGGCCCGCTGGTTTTCCGGTAATGCGCGAGACTTCCATATCGCCATAGGCGGTCAAGGCCAGTGTGCGGGGAATAGGCGTGGCGGTCATCACCAATACGTCGGTGCCGATACCTTTGCTGGACAGATGCAACCGTTGATGCACGCCAAAGCGGTGTTGTTCATCAATCACGGCCAACCCCAGATCGGCAAAGGTCACGTCCTCCTGAAACAGGGCATGGGTGCCGAGAATGATTTTGGCGGAACCGGTGGCGATCTCGGATAAAATTTTCTCACGCGCTTTGCCTTTGTCGCGGCCTGTAAGAATGGTAAAGGGGATGCCTGCGGCGTCGAAATAGGGACGCAGTGTTTCGGCGTGCTGGCGGGCCAGAATTTCCGTGGGGGCCATCAAGGCGGCTTGAGCCCCGCTATCGACCGCATTCATCATGGCCAGTGCGGCCACAATCGTTTTTCCAGACCCGACATCCCCCTGTAACAGGCGCAGCATGCGGTGCGGGGCCGCCATATCGGCATCAATTTCGGCCAGAGCCCCGGTCTGGAACGTGGTGAGATTCCATGGAAGATGGTTCAGTAATGCTGTGCGTTGGGGCCCATGGGTGGTAAAACTGCGGCCTTTGAGTTTGCGTTGTTTGAGGCGCAAAATCGCCAGGGTGAGTTGATTGGCCAGAAACTCATCATACGCGAGGCGGGAGCGGGCAGGGGATGACGGATCCAGATCGTCCGCGGATAAAGGAGAATGAAGCCGCGTGATTGCGGTTTTCCAATCCGGCCAATGCATATGGGCTTGATGCGTCGGGTCGAGCCATTCCGGCAGCGCCGGGGTTTGATCGAGACTCGCCAAAATGGTCTTGCGGAGCATTTTATTGGTCAGTCCTGCCGTCAGGGGATAGATAATTTCGGTTTTTTCGGGCGCATCTGAATCCAGAATATCCGGATGGGTGATTTGTCGCCCTCCCTTGAAATCGTCCATCCGGCCACAAATCATGCGGGTGGCCCCGATGGGATAAAGCTTGGTTATCCAATCGCCGTGCGCGTGGAAAAAAGCCAATTCCAGAAAGCCGGACGAATCGCTGGCGCGAATGCGATAGGGTTGGGATTTGCGTTCGGGTGGCGTGTGTGTGTCAATGGTGACGGATACGCAGACATTCTCGCCGATTCTGGCCGACATAATCGTGGGCACATATTTTCGTTCGATGGTATCAATCGGAGAATGAAAGATGACGTCCAGAAGTTTGGTTCCTCCGGTCAATTTTTCATAAAGTTTAAGGGTGCGCGGCCCGACGCCGTTCAGAACACCGACGGAACGAAAAAGCGGATCAAGGATAAACGGGCGCTGGCTCATGCCCTTTTTTACCACCCTGTGCAGCGGATACCAAGCGGGTTTTGAAAATCTTTATCTGTGAAAAATCCGGCCACGGAACAAATTTCTTCTTGAGTTGTGGGCACGGGGGATCTACACAGAAGCCATCAATTGGAATGATTTGGGTGTGACGACACCAAGGAAAGACAAAAATGGGACATGTAGCAGTTATCGGATCGCAATGGGGGGATGAAGGCAAAGGCAAGATTGTGGATTGGTTGTCCAGTCGTGCGGATGTCGTGGTGCGGTTTCAGGGTGGGCACAATGCGGGTCACACGTTGGTGATTGATGGCGTCGAATATAAGTTGCACTTATTGCCTTCCGGTATCGTCCGCGAAGGAAAATTGTCGATCATCGGGAACGGGGTCGTGGTGAATCCTTGGGCTTTGTTGGAAGAAATGGCCAATGTATCGGCCAAAGGCGTAACGATTACGTCCGATAATTTGAAAGTGGCGGAAAACGTCAACCTGATTTTGCCGATTCACTCGGTGATGGATAAAGCCATGGAAGCCGC
>CAZMZK010000106.1:0-4236 GCA_964570705.1 uncultured Micavibrio sp. | reverse complement strand
AGGGGTGGTAAGGTTAAAAATATCAGTTGGTTATCATAGCCAATTATTGTAGATTATTCGAAAGAAAGAATGTTAAACCTCGTTAATGTTGCATGGAAGAGTGGCAGAGCGGTTGATTGCACTAGTCTTGAAAACTAGCAAGGATGCAAGTCCTTCGTGGGTTCAAATCCCACCTCTTCCGCCATCAACAAAAAATGAGTTTCAGGTCCTTGGGACTAAACACACGCCCTAAACCAGGATTATCAGGGAGTTCCCATTTCCAACGTAGCAACTTGTTTGCGCAAACGGCGGAGCTCTTTCCGCGTTCCGGCTCCATTCAGCCAGACGATCGTGGCTCCCCAAATAAACCCAGTAATCATTGCCCCGAGCAACAGCATGGGTAATGGAACGGAGATTCCTTCAACCACAGGATAAAGCGAAAAATCAACCCCCACCCGGTTGCCAACAGATACCCAGACGATGCTCCCCACAAACAGAAGGGTCACCAGAAATTTCCCCAGTGTCGCCATATTTTGTCCTCCTGAAAATTGTAACGGATTAGGCATCGTCCGCGTTTAAACGATCGCGCAATTCTTTACCCGATTTAAAAAAAGGCAAGCGCTTCGGGCTTACCTCAACCGATTCACCTGTACGCGGATTACGGCCTACCCGCGCGGCCCGCTCTTTCACAGAGAACGTTCCAAATCCTCGCAACTCCACGCGATCTCCATTAACCAACGCACGGGAAATTTCGCCAAAGAACGCATCCACAATACCTTCCAAATCGCGTATAAATAAATGCGGATTGCGTTCGGACAAAATTTGAATCAGTTCGGAACGGGTCATGCGTCCATCTCCCCTTGAAATTTTTTCTAGGATAAATCTTCACCGATATATTCAAACCTCTTGCCACAAGAGTCAAGGGATAGAGTCAATAATCCCTTGAAAAGACAAGAAAAAGTTTTTTATATCATTAACGGCCCCGATAGCCCCGTCCGCCCGCAGCGGAATCACAAACGGCAGAATTGCGCCCAACATTCCTGAAATGGGCACGAGAAGGAGTGCAAGACAAAGATTCCTATGCCACGATATCGACCAATATACCTTTTTCGGCCATATTGTTTTTAACCAGCTTTTCTATTTCTTTTTTGATCTCGTCCTCGATTTTTGTGCGCTCTTCCGCGGGCAAATTTTGCAGCGTCTCTTCTGTTAAATTATGCTTCTGTAAAATCGCTTGCCGCAATTTTTGCTGCGGTGTCAGTTGTTGATACGCCAGAAACTGGCCAATTGGATCGGAAGAATCCGTGGCTTTCTGCGAAGATTTGCTGGCTGTCGCCTTACCAAGAGTGCTGGTAGCAGAGACGGGAGATGTAAAAAACGATGTGTTAATGACCGACATAAAAATTTTTCCTACATACCTATGTTGCAGGTGAACACATGCAATCTTTATGCCGGGTTTATAGGCAATTTTTGCCGAGACAGAGACCTTATTTCTTATAAAATCGCAGATGTCGCTGTGGAATACCCCCACAAGAGAGATTGCACATTTTTGATTTTACGTCATATTGATCTACGACATTACACGCCGTAAGGAGGCTTTGACCATGAAACAAAACATTGGAAAAACAGATAAAATCGTCCGTGTCATCGCGGGGATCGGGTTGCTGTCCCTTCTCTTTTTATTGGACGGAAGCGCCCGCTGGATCGGCCTGATCGGCATTGTTCCTTTGGCAACGGCCGCCATGGGATTCTGCCCTCTTTATCCAATCGTCGGCATGAACACTTGCTGTGCGGGTGAAGGTGAAAAATCATCGTGCTGCGGTGGTGGATCCTGCTCCTCGGACAAAAAAGAAAACTCCTAGGGCGTGTCATCCATGGTGGACAGGAATTCTCGACTGGGAAATCCGCTGGGAAATCCGCGCCACATTGTTTATGATGCCCCATGAATCGGGAAACCCTGTTAACACCGCCGAACCTTCACGATTCCCGCCGATGGAGCGGGATGCGTGTTGGCTTGTTTGGCGGCACCTTTGACCCGCCCCATGCGGGGCATATCCATGCCACACAGGTTGCCATGAAATATCTGGGCTTAGATGCTGTGTGGTGGATGGTCTCTCCCGGAAACCCTTTGAAATCGCGGAACAGCCTGCCCGATACAGCCACGCGTATCGCCCAATGCCGCCACATCATTACCCATCCCCGCGTGATCGTGACCGATATCGAAACCCGTTTAGGAACCATCCGGACCTATGACACGGTCAAGGCCTTGCAAGAGCGGTATCCACATACCGAATTCGTCTGGTTTTGCGGAACCGATATCTCTTACGAATTCCAGCGTTGGTATAAATGGAAAGACCTGCAAACCCTGATCCCCTTTGCCTTTGTCGGGCGGCCATCGCGTTCCGGACTTGTCCGCAATAACAGCTTTCGTATGAACCAGCGGCTCCACCATAGCTACCCCCAGCGCGGCATCCGCCCTCCCCTGACCAAAGGGCATATTTACTGGATCTTTGCCGATCCTCTGATAGATATCTCTTCCACCTATTTGCGCCGCGTACAAAAAGAAGGTAGAATGGAAGGGTGTGCAGATTCTTGAGGACGTTGTTTGCTGACTTTAAATTTAGTTTACGAAACCGTATCATCCTGCTATAGAAACCGCATCGGCCTGAAAGGCGATGCGGGTGTTTTACTTGTTCGCACTCTTTAACATTCACAGAAAGGAGCGTTACCCCTTGGGCACGCGTCAACCATCCGGAGTCGCTACTCCATCGCATCTGAAAGACCTTATTCTCGAGGCCCTTGATGCCAACAAAGCAGAGCATATCGAAGTCATTGACCTTATGGGCCAGACCTCTATCGCCGACTATATGATTGTAGCATCGGGAACCTCGTCACGTCAGGTCGCTGCCCTGTCCGACAAAATCGAAGAAAAATTGAAAGAAACCCCGTTTGATGTCCTGCGGACCGAAGGTCTGCCTGCCGCCGACTGGGTTGTTGTGGATTGTGGAGACGTCATCGTTCACCTGTTCCGCCCCGAAGTGCGGGAGTTTTACGCAATCGAGAAAATGTGGCAGATGGATGCCCCCGCCCCGAAAACGCAGACAACCAGACGCTCCGCCCCATAAACACTCGGTCCTGCGCTCTACCCCCCACTTGGGTTTTTAGTGATTTTAAAAACTCGGGGGAGGGGCTTGGCAAATCACTCACAAATGCTTATGATTACACGGAAATTCTTTCTATCTCACTCCGGAGCCCCGCGCATGTCCTCAAAACCGATCGAACGCCCATTATCCCCCCATTTGCAAATCTGGAAATGGACCCTGACGATGGCCATGTCCATTCTACACCGCGCCTCGGGGATTGCCCTGTCCATCGGAACGTTGATGTTGGTATGGATGTTGGTATCAGCCGCCACCAGTGTGGAGGCCTATAATGGATTTAAATCCTTTGCCACCTCTGTGATCGGACAAATTCTGTTGTTTGGCTGGACAGGCGCGTTATTCTTTCACTTGTGCTCGGGATTCCGCCACTTATTGATGGATGCCGGATATTTGTTGACCATTCCGCACGCCGAACGTGCGGCCAAAATTATTTTTATCGTAGCGATTGCGCTGACCTTGGCGGTCTGGGGCGTCCTGAAAACCTTTCACGGAGACATGTAATCATGATGCACAATAAGTGGGACGCAACGCCTTTCAAATCTCCGATGGCCCGTGCCCGTGGTCACGGATCGTCGCATTCCGGTGTGCATCACTGGATTCGCCAAAAAATTACGGCTGCCGCCAATATCCCGCTGACCTTATGGGCTGTATGGGCTGCCCTGACCTTGGCCGCAGCAGGGGCTGATCACGCCTATGTCGTCGGGTTCTTTATGAATCCGATCAATGCCATTATGATGGTCTTGTTCCTGTTATCGGTCTTTTACCATGCGGCCTTGGGGCTTCAGGTGGTGATCGAGGATTATGTCCACCACGAAACCGTCAAAATGTTTTCGCTGGTCGGGATGCAATTAACCATCTTTATCCTGACAGTGGCCTCGGTCTTTTCAGTGCTGAAACTGGCGATTTAAGAAGTCTGCACAGGATCTGCAGGCCGGGAATACCTAAAACAGACGCCTAAATGGCCACAATAGCCAAATGGAGAGCTCGCCATGCACCACAAATTTATCGCACTCTTTTTGGCGGCACTCTGTATTCTGACGACCTCCGCTTTTGCGGGGGAGCATTATAAATCGGCGTATGATCGCGTTATGGCGAC
>CAZMZK010000105.1:0-4373 GCA_964570705.1 uncultured Micavibrio sp. | reverse complement strand
TCAGTTTTAAACAGGAAAAAGAATCCGAATTCAAAGATACGGTTGTAACAATCCTGTTGGACAATTCGGGGTCCATGCGTGGACGGCCAATTACCATTGCCGCCATGTGCGCCGATATTCTGGCGCGCACCTTGGAACGCTGCGGAATCAAAGTCGAAATTCTGGGCTTTACCACCCGCACATGGAAAGGGGGAAAATCCCGCGATTTGTGGATCGCCAATGGCCGCCCCCCTACCCCCGGACGGTTGAACGATGTGCGCCATATTATTTATAAATCGGCCGATTCCCCCTATCGCCGGACGCGCAAAAATCTGGGGCTGATGCTGAAAGAAGGCTTGCTCAAAGAAAACATCGATGGCGAAGCTTTGGTCTGGGCCTATAACCGGTTGGCGGCACGCGGCGAAGAACGCAAAATTCTGATTGTGATATCGGACGGCGCGCCCGTAGATGATTCGACTCTGTCGGTGAATCCCGCGAACGTTCTGGAACAGGATTTGCGCCACGTGATTACCTGGATTGAAATGATCGACAAAGTCGATCTGGCCGCCATCGGGATTGGGCATGACGTGACTCGCTACTATGCAAACGCCATGACGATTGCCGATGTCACCGAATTGGGCGAAGCCCTGATCAACAATCTGGCCAAGATTCTGGACGTGTAACCCTATGGCAGAAGAACGGTCACAATAGCTTGGGCAGCGATGCCTTCGCGGCGACCGGTAAATCCTAATTCTTCGGTGGTGGTTGCTTTGATGCTGACACGCGCCGCAGGAATTTCCAAAATATCCGCGATACGCTGTTGCATGGGGGCGCGGTGCGGACCGATTTTCGGAGCCTCGCACATAATCACGGTATCGACATGCACAATCCTTCCGCCTTTGGCGCGAACTGCGCGGGCGGCCTCTTCCAGAAAAAAGGCACTGTCTTTTCCTTTATAATCCGGATTGTTCGGGGGAAAATGGCTGCCAATATCCCCATCGGCAATCACGCCAAACAAAGCATCGGTGATGGCATGCAACACCACATCGGCATCGGAATGTCCTTTCAGGCGGAGGGGATGGGGAATATCAATCCCCCCGATGCGGATGGTGTCTCCGGCCTCACCAAAAGCATGAACGTCAAAGCCAAGTCCCGTGCGTGGAACGAGAGCCGGAGAGGGTAAAAAGGCTTCTGCCATAGCAAGATCCTCACGGTGCGTTATTTTGATATTCTGGCGCGTTCCTTGGGTGATGGCTACGGGAACCCCCAAGGCACTGGCAAGGGCGGTGTCATCGGTGAAATCCGCGCCTTTGAAACGTTCATGCGCCTGTTTGATAATCCCGTAACGGAATCCTTGCGGAGTTTGCATCGCATAGAGGTGGGTGCGATCGACCAAAGATAAAAATTGATCTGCATTTCCTGTGCGCAATGTGTCACTGACCGGAATGGCCAGACTCGCGGCCGTGTGGGTTTTCAACGTCTCCAGAATGCGTGTCAGGGAATCCTGTGAAAAACACGGGCGCGCGGCATCATGAATCAGGATAATATCGTCATCGTTTAACGAGAGCGCCATCAGCGCATGATGGACGCTCTCTTGGCGCGTGATCCCGCCGATCACAGGAGGCAAGAGACGGGACAGATCAGAAAGACCCTCAACACATTCGGCATAGAGGTCTTCGAACCCTGCGGCAATCACGACCTGTATGGTGGTAACGGCGGGGTGTCTTAAAAACCCTTCGATCGTATGACGCAAAACCGGTTTGCCGTGGATCAGGTGATATTGTTTGGGGAGATCATCGCCAAATCGGGAACCTTGTCCGGCTGCGACGATAACGACGGCGCATTGTCCGGTTAAAAAAGTGTCGGAAGGGGGAAAAGCGTGGACCATGTTGCGTATTGCCGACAGGTGTGGGCGCGTTAACGAGAAAAATGGTGCGGCCAAGAAGACTCGAACTTCCATGGGTTGCCCCACAACGACCTCAACGTTGCGCGTCTACCAATTTCGCCATGGCCGCACGTAAAAAACAAAGCAAGCTTGAGGATACTATCCGCATGATTACGAGGTAGAACGTGCTTAACAGATAGATTTTACTTTTGCAAGCACGAAAAATGATCGTTACGGTCAAGGATATATTCCGCGACCACCTCCGCCGCACCGGAAAACTCACAATCAAAACTTAGGAAAAAATAAAGAATCTTGACAATTTCGCAATTTCCGCAATATAAGGTCCGCATGTGTGTTTATATGTTAAAAAGAGGGCGTAAAAATGGGCTGTGAAGTTGAAAAAGAGGGCGACTGGGTGTCTATGGGGATATCACCTCAAACAAAACAAGCCTTTTCTCTATGTACAACATTTCAAATGTTTACCGATCCTCGGAGGTTTGAAAAATATCTAGAACAATTTTCCACAGGGCCGCGCTATCCAACGATTGATTTGGTTAAACGCTTTCCCGATGAATCCCCGAAAAAACCTCAATCCGGTCGTTTGCCAACGGCCCCTGAAGTAAGGCACATGCTAAAACAACCTTACTTTCAATTATTTTGCAAATTTGCAGCACCACGAGATGAGCATGGAATCATCCGTATTCCGACATCCGATAGGGATCAATGGAATAGCACGCGTTGTTTGATCGTAGAAGTTACGATCGGGAAATGGGATAAAATTTCAACTTATTATCAGAATATTAAAGTCGATCGGAGCGTTGGCCAGTCAGGAACAGATTCACCGGAGCTTCATTGCGAACCTCTGCTGGTTTTATCTGTACGGGATGAAGAATTGCCATTTACTTATGGGCCAGATGATGGGCCAGAGCGTCTCCTTACTCCGGCTTAGGCTGTCTTTTTCGGGTTTGTTATGAATTCCCATTTGCTTTTTTCGGGGCAAAATAGCAAAATGGCGCGTCACAAAATCCAAAACATAGGCAAGACATGAAAAATTTAAGATTTGGCGTCATCCTCACCGTTGCTGTTCTGGCCTGTTCCGGCGCGGCAAAAGCCGATTATAACGTGTGGACCGATGCAAAAACAGGCGCAACGGTCACCTTTCCCGACACATGGAAACAGGTGACCAATGAATGGCCGGTGGATGTCATTACCTTATCCGTGCCGTCCGGCGATGACAAAGCCATGTGCCGTTTGCGGGCCGAGGAAGACAAGCGTTTTGTGATTTATCCCAATCGATACCGCAAAGACATTCGGGATTTGTATTTCAGCAAAGAGTTCTGGGACAAATACACGGCGGCCTATGACAACGTCAACGTGATCCGTCATCAGGATAATGCTGGACTGGGTCAGGGATTTTCCAGCATGACGTTGGTGTCTTATACGACTCCGCCCACCACGTCTTTTGATGTTACAAAGCAAAATAACGTTCAGGATCGCGCCGGTGTGATGGCCGTCACCAATTATGGCGATAAAGTCTATGTTGCCGAATGTTCCGCCTATTTCCCGTCTTATAATAATTACCACACCCTGTTCATGGGCTTTTTTAAATCTATCTCGTTCAAAAAAGCGTATCACGAATTGGCTGTCGGGGATTACCGCAATTTCCTGAACGAATGGGGCACGATTGATGTGCAATTCCCGAACGCTGTGAGCCGATCCGTTTATTAACGATCAAGACGTAAAGGGACCACCATGTTTATTCAAACGGAAGCGACGCCGAATCCGCAGACGATCAAATTTCTTCCTGGTGGAGAGGTTATGGCGCAAGGCGTTGCGGAATTTTTGACCGCGGAGGACGCGCAACAAAAATCTCCTCTGGCCGCCCGTCTGTTTGACATTGATGGTGTCGCGTCGGTCTTTTACGGAGCGGATTTCATCGCCGTTACCAAAACGAATCAGGTGGAATGGAGCGATATCAAAACCTTTATTCTGGGGGTTTTGTTCGAACATTTCAGCATGAAAAAACCATTGATGATCGGTACAGGAACAGAGTCACACGCCGCGCAGGGCGAAGAAACAGAACTGACCCGCAAGATTTGTGAATTATTGGATGCGCGTGTGCGCCCTGCTGTGGCACGGGATGGCGGTGACATTGTCTTTCACAGTTTTCAAAATGGTGTCGTTTTCTTGAAAATGCGCGGGGCGTGCGCCGGATGCCCGAGCTCGACCATGACCCTGAAAGTCGGGATCGAGAACATGTTGCGCCATTACATTCCCGAAGTTTTAGAAGTCCGCGCTGTCGCCGATTAAAAGGACCGGACCGCGTGCGGGGAAAAACTTTCGGGTGGCTCCATGAACAAAGTATACGATGTTAGAAAACCGTAGATTTCTGCGAAAAAGTTTTTGGATGCCCCCCCTTAAAACAGATTCCTTTGTGCGTACGCCGTGTGGGGAATAAAGGTTGCGTGGGAAAAATCACCCTCAAAAAGTTTTTTGACACACTCCGGAT
>CAZMZK010000104.1:0-4455 GCA_964570705.1 uncultured Micavibrio sp. | reverse complement strand
TTTTTACAAGAATTAAAGGGCGAGGTTTTCCCCGATCTGGACACCGGATACCATGTCACCTATGTCGGACAAAAGGCCTATAACGGCGTAGCCATTCTGTCCAAAACACCCGTGACTATCCTTGCTACACACCTGCCGGGAGATGATACGGACACTCAGGCCCGTTATATCGAAGCCGAGTGGAATGGCCTACGCCTGATTAATATCTATCTGCCCAACGGCAACCCGATCGACACCGAGAAATTCGATTACAAACTTGCCTGGATGCAGCGCCTATATACCCATTTGGCCAGTTTAATCAGCGCCCGCATTCCGTTTCTGGTCGGGGGAGATTTTAATGTCATTCCGGCCAATATCGATTGTTATGATCCGGAGATGTGGCGCGGAGATGCCCTCTTCCACCCCAAAACCATCACGGCTTTCCGGCGGTTGATCAATCTGGGGTTAACCGACGCCCTCCGCGTCTTTCACACCGCGCCCGAGACGTATACGTTCTGGGATTATCAGGCCGGAGCCTGGCCCCGCAACCGCGGCATCCGGATTGACCATTTTCTAACCTCCCCCGCCGTAACCGACCGACTGATCGGCTGCACCATTGACAAAGCCCCTCGCGGTTGGGATAGCCCCTCCGACCATACCCCGATTATATTGACAATTAGAAATTAGCCGCGGGTCTCTTTACTCCCGCTATACTGGCTCTTAAGAAGCTCCAGAACATCCACCGGAGACAACATGGCATACAAAGACGATGTCGGAAGTTTGGTGGGTGTCGTGTCCGATGCGTGTGTGTCGTTTGTAAAGAGCGATGTATGTTTGCTGTAAAGCGGGGATGTGGCGGCCGATTGTGGCGAAAGAGCTGCCAGAACATTTGCGCTAGAGGAGTCCGTTTCCGTTGCTGTTGCTGTCTGCTGTGTCGGGAGGGTTTCTGTATTGCTCGCTGCGCTTGCCGTACAGGCTGTGGTCCCATCCGAAAGGGAGAACTTTCGATCAAACAGGGCATAAACCTGTTCCAGTGTGCGGGCTTGTCCGGATTTATCATAGAACACGCCTTTGTTGGCAGACGCTGCCGTTGGGAAGAGTGTCGCGGCATTGGCATCCGGCGTTTTATCAAGAGCTTTTAAGAATTTTGCAGCTCCGGCGGGCCCCATAAAATGCGCCATATACAAATCGGTCGCGTCTGCTGTTTGACCGGTACAACTTTCCAGATAGGCTTTGTTATCAGAGGCCAGTTCCGCAGCCATCAGAGAGGCAATCTCCGGATTCTTACGCAAATCGAGAATTTGTTGCCGGACGCTGGCATTTTTTACCGTGCCATTCTCGCTAATTTGGCTGGACAAATCAGACAGGCCGTATTTGTCACCGTATTTATTGACCATCGACAGCCATGTGCGATCAATAAATTGATACAGGCCGGTTGCCGAACTGGAACAAGCTTTGGCGTCTGTTTTAAAACTGCTTTCGATCTTGGCTTGTTGTAACAGATAGGAAAAATCGACACCTGTTTTGGCACTGGCGTTTTGAATGGCCCCAACGACCTTGGATCCCGCAGACTTGGCTAAACCCGCCAAACCCGCCGCAACAGATGCGCTTTGAGCTGTTGCAGAGCCAGTGATTCCAGTTGTGCGGCCTGTCGCAATCATCGGTTTTTTCCTTTCCGGTAAAACCAATTTGCAAAGCCCGTGCCAGTTTTTAAAAGAGGACTATTCCAGACCGATAGCGGCTTTATAAAGCTCCAGAAGCTCTTCTTCTTCGCGGCGTTTATCGGTTTCCATTTTGCGCAATTTCAGGATTTTGCGCATGGTTTTTACGTCAAATCCCGTACCTTTGGCTTCGGCATAAATTTCCTTGATATCTTCGGCCAATCCCTTTTTCTCTTCTTCCAGACGTTCAATCCGGTCGAGAAAGGATTTGAGACGTTTTCCGGCAACGCCGCCTACGTCCTGGGTGTCATCATCGGGTAGATTATGTGCTGCCTCGGCCATGAAAATCTCTCTTGCGCTTGTTATGTGGGTGGGGTGTTACAAACTGGCTGCACACCCTAACCAAAGCCGAAGACAGTGACAAGGGGAAAATGATTCCAGTTACTTTGCCCCAGTTACTTTACTATGTACAGAGAGCGGGCAACAGGTTACATATACCCCCTTAAAACTATGTGAGTGATGCCGAAAATGACGCCTTTATTAACCGCGACCAATCTGGAAAAAACCCATCATCAGGGAGAAAACACCCTGACGATTTTCAAGAATATTTCTCTGGCGTTGCATGCAGGGGAAATTGTCGCATTGGTCGGGCCATCAGGGGCAGGAAAATCCACCTTGTTGCAAATGATCGGGCTTTTGGACAAGCCGACAGCCGGACAAATTGCTATTGACGGGAAAATCGTCTCGGCGTTGGATGACGCGGCTCTGACCCTGTTGCGCCGGAACATGATCGGGTTTGTCTATCAATTCCATTTTCTGCAGGCCGAATTTTCAGCCGAGGAAAACGTCATGATTCCCCAGTTGATAGCCGGAGTGGATAAGACCATCGCCAAACAAAAAGCCGATAAATTGTTGGACCAAATGGGGTTGGGGCACAGATTACATCATCGTCCGGCACGATTATCGGGTGGAGAACAGCAACGTGTCGCCATTGCCCGTGCCTTGGCGAATAACCCTAAAATCCTGTTGGCCGATGAACCAACAGGCAATCTTGACCCGAAAACATCCGATGATGTGTTCTCACTGCTGATGGAACGTGTCCGCAAGGCAGGAATAGGCGCTCTCATCGCCACCCACAACATGGATCTTGCCCGCAAAATGGACCGCATTCTGGTGATGCAAAACGGCGCGTTACAATAAATCGCCCGTTTAATCCCGTATTCAAAAAAAATTTCTTGAAAATTTTATAATTTAAAAATATTATTACGAAAATACACTTAACGAGGATGTAATCATGACAAAACTCCAACACGCTTGGTTGGCAACAGCCTTTCTGTTCGCACTTCCTGTCTTAATGGGCTGGGATGGCTCGACACACGAAAATGCGCGCAAGGATGAGCCTGAATTACCAGAAATTCAGGCCAGTGCAGGACATCAGCTTGAAGTGACAGAACGCACCGACGGCAGAAACGGTTTTAAAATTACGCCACAAAACCCTGACGGCAAAAAGGCCTGGAGCTTACAAATAATTTGCACCGGAATCCCCCTCACGCCAGACACACGGGAAGATCCAAAGATTGTCGAAATTATTAACACCGGAAATAAGGCGTGCACTAATCATCCCTCCTCCGAATATACCCCGTCATGAATCTGCGGTTCGTCGTAGTCGAAAAGATTAAAAGACTATAAGTGATGACACGCCCTAGCGCAAACACACCGCCATACGACGAATGGCCTCGGTAACCACGTCCGGATTGGCCGCAAAGCACACGCGCAGATAATTGTTAAATCCTTGACCAAACGCGCCCCCGGGGGCCAGACTAACCCCCGCTTCGTCAATAAGACGCCGCGCCAAAGCAAAGGAATCCGTCTCACCCTCAATCCGCAAAAATGCATAGAATGCAGCGGATGACTTGACCATCGACACACGCGGGATCTGCGCCACGTGTTCCACGACCAGATCCTGATTGGCTTTCCACAGTTTCTTTTGCGTCAGCAAAAAGTCTTCCCCGTGACGTAACGCGGTGATAGCCCCGTATTGGCTAAAACTCGGGCAGCCCATGGTTTCATAAAGAATAACATCCCGGATTTTATCTTCCGCATCCGATGGCCCGATCAACCATCCCAAACGCCACCCCGTCATCGCCCATGTTTTCGAAAAACTGTTAATCACATACAAACGGTCATCATTTCCGGCATAATTCAAAAAACTGGGCGCAACAGATGCATCATGCATGGTCCGGCCATAGACTTCGTCTGCAATAATCCAGATTCCACGGGCACGGGCAAAATCCAGAACCGCCTTGATATCAGCCGCCGGCATAACCCATCCAGTCGGATTATTGGGCGAGACTATCATCATGGCACGCGTTTTGTCCGTGACCTTGGAAAAGAATAGATCCAGATCCAGAACCCATTTTCCATCGGTTTGCTGCATCGGAACCTCGACAATTTTACCCCCTGCGAGTTCTGTAATCCCGATCAAGTTTTTCCAAATGGGCGTAACGGCCACCACGTCATCACCATCTTCCAGTATGGACATCAACGCCAAATGGACGGCATTGGTTCCGGAACTGGTCACCGTAATCCGGTGCAGCGGAATAGTCTGGCCATAGGTGCGGGCGTGATAGGTGGCAATTTCCTGCCGCAATTCGGTTAAGCCTGCGCCAAGACCATAAAATGTTTTCCCCTCGGCCAAGGCTTTTTGTGCGGCCTCACAAATAAAATCCGGTGTCGGCATATTCCCCTCGCCCTGAGCCAAAGAAATGCAATCCGGCTTTGATTTGCCATAGCGCAGCAATTCTGCCGCCACATT
>CAZMZK010000103.1:0-4542 GCA_964570705.1 uncultured Micavibrio sp. | reverse complement strand
AAGTCTTTTTCTGGATCCCCCGATCACGTCGGGGGATGACGGGTGGAGGGAGAAAAGACAAACTCCGTTACTCCGTGTAAAAATTTTTGAAATGCCAAGGGCGTGACGAAGGGCGCGACGGATACCACGTAAAGATCACATAAAAATCAAGGGAAGATCACGTGGAATCCCAATAAAAAAACCGCCAACGCATGCGCTGGCGGCTTTTAAATAAAGTGTATCCGGCCCGATTAGGCAGCGGCTTCTTCCGAAGCACCCGCACCTGTTGCATCCGCATCCGCTTGCTCTTTTGCAGCTTTACGTGCATCCGCATTGTGATCAACGATCGCGGCCTTACCGGTTTTTTCCTGTGTTTTGGCTTCATCTGCCGAACGTGCAATGTTCAAGGTAATTTGAACTTTGACTTCCGGGTGCAGAATGATTTTTACAGGGAACAAACCGATGGATTTGAAGGCATCATGCAAGTCGACCTGGTTACGTGCGATGGTGATCGATGCGTTGGCAGCCAAGGCTTCCGCGATATCACGAGTCGCAACCGATCCGTACAAATGACCGGCTTCAGAGGCTTGACGCAGGATAACCAGTTTCAAACCTTCGAGCTTCGCAGCTTGTTTCTGGGCTTCGGCACGACGTTCCGCATTTTGTGCTTCTAACGCCTGACGTTGCGCTTCGAAATAAGCCAGGTTTTCTTTGGTTGCGCGCAAGGCTTTGCGTTGTGGCAAGAGGAAGTTCCGCGCATAACCCGGCTTCACTTTCACAACGTCACCCATTTTACCGAGTTTTTCAACACGTTCGAGAAGAATGATTTCTGTAGGCATAATTTATATCTCCTTCACGGCTTATTCTGCGTTGCCACGGTCATTACCGCGATCAGAACGGTCATATGAACGCTCTGGACGGTCGGAACGATCATAAGACCGTTCGGGACGTGGACCACGTGTGTTTTCCATTTCGATACGTACGTACGGCATCAGAGCCATGTAACGTGCGCGTTTGATAGCCTGAGCCAATTCACGTTGTTTCTTTTGGGAAACCGACGTAATACGGCTTGGCATCATTTTACCGCGTTCGGATACATAACGGCCGAGTGTACGGATGTCTTTCCAATCAATCGCCAAAGCATCTTTGCCAGAGAACGGGCAGGTTTTGCGACGTTTAAAAAAGGATTTCTTTGCAGGTGCATCTGCGCCTTCAGCAGCAGGAGATGCGGTTGTTTGATCTGGTCTTGCCATTATGCCACCTCTTGTTGGTTTTCGTAGCGGTCATCATTGTCATGTTTTGCAATGATGGATGATGGGCCTGTGCTTGCCGCGTCCAGTTTAATGGACATGTAACGCACAACGTCTTCGCTGTTGCGCATCAGACGTTCCATTTCGATGATGGCTGGTGCAGGGCAATCGCTTTCGATCAACGTGTAGTGGCCTTTTCTGGCTTTGTTGATGCGGTAAGCAAATGTGCGCAGACCCCATTGTTCGGTTTTCAGGATTTTTCCGCCCATGTCGGTCAGAACTTTGGAATAGTCTTTGGTCAATTGCTCGACTTGAGCAGCGCCAAGATCTTGCCGTGTGATAAACACGGTTTCGTATATAGGCATGTTTGTCTCCTTATGGATTACATCCGGAACACCATTGCTCGGGAAGAAGCTGGCACCGGCCTACGGCACCAGCAAGGTTGATGCGGTGTTTAACCAGATTTGAACAGGGATTGCAAGGTTTTTTGCCGAAAAATTATAAAATTAACTATTTTGTAATAAATTTTTTTCATAATCATACACAAGATAAACACTATAAGATAAACACAAGGAGCAATAAATTATGAAATGTGTAATCGGAGAGTCAGGAGAATTAACGGAAGAGTTTGCCTCTCAGAATGGGATTAATGGGATTAAAGTTCAGAATCCAATTAGCGATCCTGCGGTGTGTCGCATTGGAGTGGCTGCTGGAATGACTTCTTCTACTTATACCGGGCCAGCCAAGGTGGATTTTGAAACAATTGATGACGCTGGCAAAGTAGTCCCTGATGGTTCCGGCACCGCCGAAAGAATCGGCACCGCAGCAGATGGTCGCGAATGCATACGGGTTGCACTGAAAAATGGTAAAGCAAGGGACGTCTGTAGCGCTCCGTCACGTTAAGCCAAAAGACTCCCAAAACAGGATTATTTTTCTTGGGTTTATTATCGGGTGTATAAGTGTCCGTTCAAGAACTTTTCCGCAGAAACCTGCGGCCTTCTGGCATCATACTATAAAGTTCGTCATTGCCCGACCGCTTGCGGCGCCGAGGGCAATCCGTTAGGATTCTAAAAGATCTGGGGCAATCCAGAATTTTATTCCTATGTGTCCCTTGATTTGTGCGGCTCTGCCGCACCTATTCACTGGATCCCCCGCACGCGTTCCGTTTTGCTGTCGCAAAATCTCCACTTGGCGGAGGATGACAAAAAGCGCAGAAATGCGCCAGAAGTTTTTGGACGGACGCTTAGGCAATCATTTTATACTCTTGTGCCAAAGCTGCATACCGATCGGCAGAGGTCTGGAGATAGTCTATTTCTTCCGCCGTCATATCACGCATATAACGTGCGGGACGCCCCCCCCATAATTGATGGCGCGGAATCCGTTTGCGCGGCGTTACCATGGATCCCGCAGCCACCATCGCTTCATCCTCGACGACAACTTCATCCATAATCAGGGATTGCATCCCGATAAACGCTTTGTTTCCAATCGTACACGCATGCAGCAATGCCATGTGCCCTACCGTGACATCATCCCCGATATAGGTTCCTTGTACCCCCAGAGATGTATGGATGACCGTGCCATCCTGAATATTTGTGCGTGCTCCGATCCGGATATCATTCACATCCCCGCGGAGCGTGCACCCGTACCAGATCCCCGTTCCCGCACCCACCGATACATCCCCGATAATTGCAGCATTTTCTGCAACAAATGCGGTCGGATCAATCTGGGGGATCGCTTGGCGATAAGGGCGTAAAATCATGATAGATTCTCCATTTTCTTTGTATATGAACGCTCCGAATTTATTCCCGCACCGCATGAGATACCACACGGGCGATCGTGAGAATATAAACGTGTTTGGCTCCGTTGGCTTTCAGAACTTTGCTGCACTCTTCGAGCGTTGCCCCTGTTGTAAAAACATCGTCGACGAGAACACATGTTTTTCCGGAGATCCGTGCACGATATACCGACCGCATATCAAACGCCCCTGCAACATTCTTGTGTCGGTCTTTGGCATTTTTATGCCCCTGTGGGGGGGGTCGCCCGCGTCCGTATCAAGACATCCGGCCAACATGCCACATGCGCCAGCTTTCCAACTTCCTGTGCCAGAATGGCCGCTTGATTGTAGCGGCGTTTTATCAAACGTCCCCAATGGAGCGGTACCGGAACCAAAACAGCATCCGGTGTTAAAAAATCGCCTCCAATGCTGCGCAGCAAAGGGGCCAATGTCGTATGCAAATGCACCGCATCCCCATGTTTGAAAGCCAGAATCATCGGCTTTGCCCCATCATCATACGCAAAGACAGATCGAGCCGCGTCATACGGGCGCGGAGAGGCCAAACACGCCCCACACACCAACACAGTAGCAGAAGATGAAAAAGAAGAAGATGTCGGGCCGTCCGTTTCAACGGTGATGGGAAACGGCATTCCACAGCACGCACATTTTGGATCACTGATAAAGGTCAGGTCACGCCATGCCTCAGGTGATATGGCCCCCGGACGATCCACAATTGTCCCATTGACAGGGCAGCGCGGGGGCAACAACATGTCCAGTCCCCATCGCAGTCCAGACACAGCCGCCACGCGGGCACGCACCATATAATCCGCACAAAATAACCCCACCGGCAACGCCTTATCCTTTCCGAAGCCTAGCTTTCGGTCCGGTAATTCGGGGCTTCGCGGGTGATCGTCACATCATGGACGTGGCTTTCGCGGTAACCGGCCCCCGTCATTTTGATAAATTCGGCCTTTTGCTGCATCTCGGCAATGGTTTTACATCCGGTATATCCCATGGATGCGCGCAAGCCTCCCACCATTTGGTGGATCACAGGCGACATAGACCCTTTGTATGGCACACGTCCTTCGATCCCTTCGGGAACCAATTTATTGGTCTCGCGCACTTTGCCCTGGAAATACCGATCCGCCGATCCCTCGACCATCGCACCGACCGATCCCATCCCGCGATAGGATTTGTAAGAGCGGCCTTGGTACAGGATCACTTCCCCCGGAGCTTCATCGGTTCCGGCAAATACGCCGCCCATCATCGCACAGGATGCCCCCGCGGCAATGGCCTTGGCCAAATCACCGGAATATTTGATCCCGCCATCCGCAATGACAGGAACACCCTGCTTCAACGCCACTTCCGCCGCGTTCATAATGGCCGTTAATTGCGGAACACCGACACCGGCGACAACACGAGTGGTACAAATCGATCCAGGGCCAATCCCCACTTTGACGGCATCCGCTCCGGCGTCAATCAGCGCTTGCGCCGCACTGCCTGTTGCAATGTTTCCGGCCACAACCTGCATCCGGTCAC
>CAZMZK010000102.1:0-4576 GCA_964570705.1 uncultured Micavibrio sp. | reverse complement strand
GTCGCAATAACAGGATCCACCGCATTGGAAACGGAGGATGGCATCGACGACATAACAGAACGATCAGGTAACGGCATGCATCTACCTTAACGCAAATTCCCGCCAGAATACAAGAAATTGGATCAAATCAATGTCTGAATCTCCGAAATCTGTTGATCGACAAGATATCAGAGAAGCCCAAATCGTGACTACCGCGCGCCAACCAGAACTTCGCGTTTGCCAACGCGGTTGGCCGGACTGACCACACCTTCTTTTTCCATTTGCTCCATAATCCGCGCCGCGCGGTTATACCCGATTTGCAAATGACGTTGGATAAAACTGGTCGATGCTTTGCCTTCGCGGGCGACAATCGCCACGGCTTCATCATATAATTCGTCGCCGCTGCCTCCATCTTCGTCGCCATCGCCACCTTCGCCGTCACCAAACAGATCGCCTTCGGTAATATCTTCCAGATAAGACGGTTCGCCTTGGGCTTTCAAATGGCTGACGACCTCTTCGACTTCCTTATCCGACACGAATGGGCCGTGCACGCGGGTAATCCGGCCACCGGCCGCCATGTACAGCATATCCCCCATCCCCAGAAGGGTTTCGGCCCCGCCTTCTCCCAGAATGGTGCGACTGTCGATTTTCGATGTCACCTGGAACGAAATACGGGTCGGGAAGTTGGCCTTGATCACACCGGTAATCACATCCACCGATGGACGTTGGGTCGCCATAATCAAGTGAATTCCTGCGGCCCGCGCCATCTGCGCCAAGCGTTGGATAGCACTTTCTACATCTTTTCCGGCCACCAGCATCAAATCGGCGAATTCGTCCACAATTACCACGATATACGGCAATTCGGTCAAATCAAGCGGTTGTTCTTCGTATACGGGTTTGCCCGTTTCAGGATCAAAACCGGTTTGAACCTTGCGCATCAACACTTCGCCTTTTTTGACAGCTTCCTTGATCCGCGCATTGTACCCGTCAATATTGCGCACCCCCAATTTTGACATGTTGCGGTAACGGTTTTCCATTTCCTGAACCGTCCATTTGAGCGCGACAACCGCCCGTCCAGGCTCGGTCACGACCGGAGACAGCAAATGCGGAATATCGTCATACACCGATAATTCCAACATTTTCGGGTCAATCATGATAAAGCGGCATTGGCTGGGTGACAGACGATACAACAGCGACAAAATCATGGTGTTCACAGCCACCGATTTCCCCGATCCCGTCGTCCCCGCGACCAACAAATGCGGCATCTTGGCCAAATCGGCAATAATCGGATGCCCGCCAATATCTTTCCCCAAAATCAATGGTAATTTGGCCGGAGATTTCTCGAAATCAGGGCCTTCCATCAAATCACGGAGGTAAACGGTCTGGCGTTTTTTATTGGGCAATTCAATCCCGATGACATTGCGTCCGGGAGGAACAGCCGCGCGGACAGACACCGCCGACATCGACCGCGCAATATCGTCTGACAGAGACACAACCCGTGATGTTTTGGTCCCCGGTGCAGGCTCCAATTCGTACAAAGTGACCACGGGCCCGGGGTGAATGCTTTTGATATCCCCCCTGACATTATAATCATTCAAAACATTTTGCAGCAATTCAGCATTGCGACGCAACGCCATTTCGTCCAACCGATCATCTTTGGCTTGGGGCGGAACATCTTGCAACAAATCGACCGATGGATATTCCCAATCGGTCTGATCCCGCAGGTTTAATGTGGCCTGTTTCGGCTTCGGCTTTGCGGCTCCAGCCTGTTTATTGGGCTTAACCACCGCAATCGGGGTATCATCCTCGCCAAACCCATCCTCCGCGGCTTCTTCCCCCTCGCTCTCTTCCTCGTTTGTATCGGCCGTATATGCCTCCTCATCTTCATCCTCCAGATAGGACTCCTCGCGCGGCGTGCGCCATGACAGAATTTTGTCCCATATCGATGTCGCCCCGCTCAACGTTGCGGCTCCACCGGATAAAAATGTCTCCAGAACCGCTTCGCGTTCCTGACGTTGCAACGCAATGCCCACCGCCCCCAAAATCAGACCGGACACCCCCGCCATAACCGCCACAATAATATGCGGATAAAAATCAATGATATGGCTTAACCCACCGCTCAGAACGTTCAGAACCAGTACGCCCCCAGCCCCGCCCAGCGTCGCATGCGCCATCCAGTCACCGCCGGGGATCGCGCCACCCGCAACCCCCAACAACAACGCCGACGATAAAATCGCGACAGACCGGAACCATAACGACCCGAAATCTTCGCGCCGCCATAACCGCACGCCCCAGACGATACAGGCCACCGCAATCGCCAAGGCCCCCATCCCGAAAATCTGTACCAGAATATCGGCGACCATCGCCCCCGCGCCCCCCATCCAATTGGCAATATGATCGGGCGTACCCGCCGTATTCAAAGACGGGTCAGTGGCATGATAACTGATCAAAGACAGTAACAGAAAAACGCCGCCTCCGGCGACACACAAAGCTTTGGCATCCTGAATGCGATGGTCAAGATAATCATGCCAACTTTCCGGAGCAAGCCGCACCAACAGGGATTGTTTTTTGATCGAAGCAGACGATATACGGGCCATGAAAAACGAACGCGATAAGGGGTAAACGTGGGTGTAAACGTAGAATAAGAAAAGATATTATGATTTTCCAGTGTAACCGGAGATCGCCTCCGGCGCAAGATTTTGTGATAACCTTTTATTAACATAACTGCTTTATAGTCATAAATATGAAATGAATAAAAAAAGCCATAAGGGAGACTGTTAAGTATGGACAAAGGTAACAAGAAAGAAGATTTCAGAGACAATGCAGCTGCCCTTGCCCCCCCATCTGGAAAGCTTGATGTCACAGACATTGTACTGGCTTTAGCTCACGAAATAGATCAGATTAGTCCTCAACTGCCTTTAGAGGTAAGAACAAATGCTTTGGGACGGGCAGCTACGATTGCCAGAGAGACATTGGCCTTACAAGAGCCATCTGATGGTGGGAGCGCTTTAAGCGTTGCCTTTGCTGAAGTACGCGGTGCACCTTACGGAGTTGTCAACCTGATGTTCGATTCTTCTGGAAACGTCATGCTCACAGAGGCGGCCCCTCCCGGATCTTCAGAAGCCGATCGCATGCTGGATATTCATCGCAGAGCCAATCCAGAGGCATTCCAAGCGAGTTACCGTTCTATGGTCATTGGGCAAAATATCCCTGTAAGCGAAGGGCCTACCATGTAAATCGTAAATATTCAGAAAGATCGTCATCTACCGCTTTTTGTTTCCTTGAGAAAGAAGGACATTATACAATGCCAGAATCCAAAACATTTACTCCTGCTGTTATCAAAGGAATGATGGGGATCCGTCTCGGTCACCCCTACTCTTTGAAAGAAGTAGGAGACCGTTACAATGCCGTGCTCGAAGCCATATCGGACCCTGTGGAGAGGGAAGCATTTCAGGAAGGGTTTAAGGCTTACGCAAGAGGGGAAGATATATACAACGATAGGGGCTCCCACGGCCTATTCGCAAATCAGGTCGCCGATTTGGCCGTCAAACAATCATCCATAACGGGTGTCCCAGAGGGGCAAAAGGCAAAAGGCGTTATTTTTCCTGCAAGTTATTTAACACGTCTCCAAGCGGATAATGCAAAGGATTCGGGCGATCTAAAATCAGGTGGAACATTAGGAATAATATTTAAAAATAGTGCAGACCCTATAATGTGTACCAAGATTACTGTTGAGGTTCAAAAAGGACCAGATGGGAGACTGGGAGTTGGAACGGAGGTTGTCGAACCTTCCTCTCTCGCTAAGTTTGGTATGCATGATGCCGGAGCCTCTAAGCAACCAGTTGCAAGAAAAATTGATGTAGGACCTTGCCCTCCTTAAACAAATAAAACAGAGAAGGTATTCTGGTGAAAGTTTGCCCTGCACAATATATCTTCAGGTTTTTGCGGAAAATTGGAGCGGGTGATGGGCTTCGAACCCACGGCCTAAACCTTGGCAAGGTTTCGCTCTACCCCTGAGCTACACCCGCATCCTGTATCAATGTCCGGAAGGGCCGGACAGGGGGGATTTATAACCAGACTATCTTTAAAATGCAAGCAAGAAATATCATTTTTTTAAGAAACTCTTGCGGAATATGTACGGAATCTGTCCAAACCTCCGAAAAATCAAGGGAGCGCGCCTTCTGCACGCAGCAAGGCCCGTTTGATCTCCGGCCCCCACATATAGTTTCCGATGGTTTTTTCTGTGGCCCCCTTGGTTGCGGACGCCGCTTTGGGCACAACACGATGGCACGGGATAAGCAGGGAGATCGGATTGGCGCCGACCGCGCTTCCGACGGCACGCACGGCGTTGGGGTGGCCAATGGCTGCGGCCACGGTTCCATAGGTTGCAACATGACCTTTGGGAATGCGCATTAATGCGTCCCACACCGCATATTGGAATGCTGTTCCGTGCACAGCCAGACTTATCTGCGTATTCACCTGTTGGGTGGGGGGCGGGGTGGGAGTCTGCCAGATATTCCAAACGGCGGTGACGCAGGATTTTGCCCATGCGGGATCCTGTGTCAGCTGTGCAGAGGGATAGGTCTTTTGTACCTGT
>CAZMZK010000101.1:0-4846 GCA_964570705.1 uncultured Micavibrio sp. | reverse complement strand
CAGATACCACCCTTGACACTATCGTAACCTCTAATTGCTAATTTAAATTACTATAGTAAGCAACACTTGGCTCAACAGAGTAACCCGTTTTTCAGGACAATACACTTTTTTCCCACGCCAGGGCGGTTTGGACGATCGTATCCAGATGATCCCATTGTGGCGTCCATCCTGTTTCCCGCTTTAAAATATCCGGGTCGGCAATCAACGCCACCGGATCCCCGGCACGACGATCGGCCAGCACGCGCGGGATTGGATGTCCCGAAACCCGCGCCACACAGTCAATGACCTCCAAAACAGAAAATCCACGCCCATACCCGCAATTATAAATCCGGTTCACCGGTGTGTGCTGCATCCGTTCATACACACAGAGATGGGCATTGGCCAAGTCACTGACATGGATATAATCGCGAATACAGGTTCCGTCCTCGGTATCGTAATCCGTACCATAGACGGCCATATTCGGGCGCACACCAACCGCCACCTGACACGCCACCTTAATCAAATGGGTGGCGTCTTTTTTCATCTGGCCGGTACGTCCTTTGGGGTCAGCCCCCGCCACATTAAAATACCGCAAAATCGCATAATTCATCCCATGCGCCGACGCCACATCCCGCAGCATCATTTCCGTCATCAATTTCGAGGCAGCATAAGGATTTTCAGGTTGTGGCGCATAAGTTTCCTTCATCAGGCGCAAAGGATTGCTGCCATAAATCGACGCGGTCGACGAGAAAATAAAATTCTTCACACCATGCCGCACACAGGATTGCAACAAGGACAAGCTGACCGCCGTGTTATTCTGATAATATTTCAATGGGTTTTCGACCGATTCCGGCACGACAATCGATCCTGCAAAATGAAGAACCGTATCAATGGCATGGGCCGCACATACGCGATCCATAACAGCGGCATCTCCGACATTTCCTTCATAAAACGGGACATTTTCAGGAACAAGCGTCCGGTATCCGGTAGACAAATTGTCAACCACCACCACGTCATGCCCTTTATCCAGAAACTCATGCACGACGTGGGACCCTATATAGCCTGCTCCACCGGTAATTAATATCGCCATCAAAAAACTCCATATAACCGGGGCTGTGACATACCGCCCCAGCCCCTGATAATCTCGCCTACAGTAAATCTTTTACAAGATTTAGTCTACGACCTTAATCCCTTTGGGTTTTTTAACCGTGTCGGGCAAATCATCGGCCCCCAGAACACGTTGGTAACTGCCACTGGTTTGCACCATAACGCGGCTACCTTTCGCAAAAACAGGTTCGTCTTTTTTGATATATTGGGGAATCGTCAGGACTTTTTTCTTTTCGGTGATAATGGTGTATTCCAGTCCGCGTTGATCCTGAATCCCCTGTTCGGCCAGCCCTCCGGCGACGGCCCCGATCAGAGCGCCCCCGATCATGGCAAAAGCCCGCCCATCTCCGCTCCCCATGGCGGATCCCGCCCCGGCACCGGCCACGCCGCCAGCCAAAGAGCCAACGCCCGTGTTTTCTCCCTTGATCTGGATATCACGAACTTTTAACACGGTTCCGAACTCGACGGTCGCGGATTGTCCGGCCTCGCGGAAATCGTACACGTTCTGGCTCTGCGTGGTGCACGCGGATAACATCAACAAAACCGACAGCCATAAAAACTTTTTCATTTTATTCTCCTTTACAACGCGCAAACAGTACCAGATTGTTGAAGCGCAATGCAAGATAACACGTGTCTATCTTTTGAGAGGTTTTTGATAGGTGTATTTTTTCATAAAAAATAAAAAGTCACTTTTTTTCAAAAGCAAATCTAGCGAAGTTAAAAAGACTCTGTTAACGTTCCTCCTATGTCACAGATCACCGAACTTAAAAAAGCGGGTTACCAATCCGCGAATGCTGCGTCCCTGTCCCAACCTACGGGGGATAGCAATTACCGTATTCTGCCCCAGAATCTGGAAGCCGAACAAGGCTTGCTGGGGACTCTCCTTATTGATAACCGCACCTATGAGAAAATCGGCGATCTGTTAAAGCCGGAGCATTTTCTGGCCCTGTCCCAGATCTCGCGGGCGGTGGAACAACGTGAAGACAAACGTCCGATGCTGTCCGGCTTGCGGGACGAACTCTTGCGGAGCCACGCTGTCGGCATGATAGGCTTGACGCGGATCAGGGTTGGTGGTGACTGACGGCGCGGACATCATTTGATCCTGACCGGCAGCAGGTTCAATCATAGCCGGGGATTTATGCCCGACAGAACGGTTCTGGCTTGTTTTTTGCCCCTGGCACAGCGTAGCGGCGTTGGAACGGATATCCTGCCCGTTATAGTCCACACGCCCGTCTTTATAGAGTTTCAGATTGGCCACCGGCAATTTTCCTTCCAACCCGACCTGTGACAAGCCCATTTTCTTTGCCAGATCAACGGTCATCGGCACTTCGATATAGTCAGGAACAGCCGCGGGAGCCGCCGCATTCAAATCAGCCGGAGCCACCGATTTTCCATTGGAGTCAACGCCTGCCTGATAGTCCGGAGAGGCTTTTCCGTCCGCTTTGGTATAGGCATGCGCATAGGACGGATTGCAAATAATTTTCTCGACAGCCTACCCACCGATTTTTCCATCTGTCTTATCAGGGGTTTGGTCGGCAGCCAGAACCGGCCCTGCACCAACACAGGCAGCAGAAGTTGCAAGGATCATCAGGCTTAATAAGGTCGGTTTCATGTAGGAATCTCCATTTTTAACGTCTTTGTTTTGAACGCTTTTTGTGCCATTGGCAACGTATCTTGTGTGAAGCGCCTCAAGCCTAATCCATTTACGACAAACAGTCCATAAAAAAACCTTTGTGGCAATTACCTGGATTTTATAATCGTTCTACGTAAAAAACGTATTATTTTTCCCTTCGTCCCCAAAAGGGGAATAGATTTCTTGATATCGATTTTTTGAATTGATCTGCCATTTGTAAAAATATTTCCGTAATTAATAAATTTTTAATACTACTTCATTACTCTGATATCAGTAACTAGCATAACAACGAAAAAGGAGACGGATTATGGGATTAGGGCGCTTTCAAGGAGAGATGAGTTTTGAGGGTTTTGCAAGAAACGATACTGATACAATAGTAATGGAGTTTACGGTGAACAATTTCGGAAACCCAAACGTCTCGCGCACCATCTTGATGACACGAGATCAATTGGAAAACGCAGCTCGAGTCTCCACAAACCTTAGAGGACAGGGCTATGATGGAGGGGTAGGTATCGACGCTGATGGAAAGTTAGGGGGAGCATATCTTCTACCAGAAGATCAATTAACGGCCGCCGTTAGTAGCTATAATGCGCGATTTCATGATACGAAAATTGAGGTTTCATCACCCACCGCAACTGCGCCAGCTACTAGAGCACCCGTAGTAGGGGGCCCATCACCTTAAACTGTTTGCCCCTCACAACGGGGGGTACTGCTAAAGCCTTTCGTAACTCTCTCCCTTCAGCAAGGGGAGAGTTAGGTTTTTTCGGAATTTTCGCGAAACAGAATATAACGTTCATAATCCCTTGTAAAATCTGCCTAAATCCCCTAAATTTCGGGGACTTTAATCGTTTCAGGATCATATTATGACGCAATGGACCCCGGCCGGCTGGCGCGAAAAACCCGCCCCCAGAGCTTTCGCAAATCGTTAAGGCCTTTATGATCTGTTTTTTTTCAAAAGCAAATCTAGCGAAGTTGAAAAGACTCTGCTAACGTTCCTCCTATGTCACAGATCACCGAACTTAAAAAAGCGGGTTACCAATCCGCGAATGCTGCGTCCCTGTCCCAACCTACGGGGGATAGCAATTACCGTATTCTGCCCCAGAATCTGGAAGCCGAACAAGGCTTGCTGGGGACTCTCCTTATTGATAACCGCACCTATGAGAAAATCGGCGATCTGTTAAAGCCGGAGCATTTTCTGGCCCCGGCCCACCAACGCATTTATCAGGCTATCCGGACCCTGATCGACCGTGGGCAAACCGCGTCCCCTGTGACGCTCAAGACATTTTTTGAAAAGGACGAAGATCTGGAACAAGTGGGCGGAGCCGCCTATCTGGCCGATCTGGCCGCCAGTGTGATTTCGATTCTGAATATCGAGGATTATGCCCGTACCATTTATGACCTGTATTTGCGGCGCGAATTGATTACATTCGGAACCGATACCGTCAATGAATCTTTCGAACATTCTCTGGACAAAGACGCCCAGGATATTATGACCGCGGCCGAAAGCCGTTTATTCACCCTTGCCGAAACAGGCGATGGTCAGGCCAGCTTTGTAACCTTAAGGGATTCGATTAAAGTCGCCATTGAAATGGCTGAATCTGCTTATAATAACAAAGGTGGCGTGACCGGTGTCACCACGGGTTTAAAAGACATGGACGAAAAGCTGGGCGGGTTGCACGGGTCGGACTTGTTGATTTTGGCCGGACGGCCTTCCATGGGGAAAACCGCTCTTGCCACCAATATGGCCTTTAACGCCGCAGAAGCCTATGCCAAATCCGGCGGTAAAGACGGCGCGATTACCGCGTTTTTCTCACTCGAGATGTCGCACGACCAATTGACCATGCGTATTCTGGCCGAACAATCAGGGATTTCGGGGGATGCCCTCCGCAAGGGCAATATCTCGGAAACGCAATTCCGCGACTTTGCCCAAGCGGCGCATAACCTGTCGCAAATTCCTCTTTATATTGATGACACTCCCGCGCTGTCGATCGGAGCCATCCGCACCCGCTGCCGGCGTCTGAAACGGAAACACGGCTTGGGGCTGATCGTCGTCGACTATTTGCAATTGTTGCGCGGGTCAGGCACCAAACAATCCGAAGCCAACCGCGTTCTTGAAATTTCGGAAAT
>CAZMZK010000100.1:0-4858 GCA_964570705.1 uncultured Micavibrio sp. | reverse complement strand
CGCAATTCCTCGCGCATCAACCGGAACGGCCCATACCCATGCATCTGGAACATGACCAATAAACGTCCGGAAAATTCATTTAAACAAGACAATGACGCCTTTATTTTATCCGGATTGTGAGCAAAATCGTCTATCACACTGATATTATTTATATTTTTAATTGTCTGCAGCCGCCGCGCTACACCAGAAAAACCGGCCAACGCCTGACACGCCTCCGCCAATGTCACACCTGACAGCACCGCCGCAGCAATAGCGCAAAGCGCATTTTCAACATTATGCCGCCCGATAACCTGCAACGTCAGAAAAGCCCTCTCCCCCGTTGTAACATATTGAATCTCCGCAGAAATTCCGAGAGGGGAGGCACAAAGAGCGTGCGCCTGTAACTGCGCCAAAGGTGCATCAATCCCCACGGTCAAAGCCGTTGCTGCGTAATCCGGCGCCAGTGCCGCCACAGCATCATTCGTGATATTTAAAACCTGTCGGGCAGAGTTATCCAGAAATTGACGAAATACGGGCACTAACTCCGCCACGGGTTTGTGGTCAAGCGCGATATTATTTAAAACCGCAATCGTTGGATGATACAACACGATCGACCCATCGCTTTCGTCACACTCTGTCACGAACAGGTCTTTATCCCCCACCAAGGCCGATGCAAAAGGCGTATCCGGTGCCACAAAATTCAAAAAATTGGCCCCGTTCATCACCGTCGGATTCTGTCCTGCTTGGGTCAAAATCCACGCCAGCATCCCCGTCGTGGTTGATTTGCCACTGGTTCCCCCGATGCCAATACGCCGCCCCGCCGCGTCGAACAATGACGCCAGCAGCTCTGCCCGCTTCAGGATTGGCACCCCCAGCTCTTTGGCCCGTTTCACTTCGGGGATTGTATCTTCCACCGCGCTCGAGACCACCAACGCATCGAAATCTGTCGTAAGTCCCAAGCCATCTTGAGGAACAACCGCGATCCCTTTTTGCCGCAAAAACGCAAATTTTTCAGGTGTCCGCCCCTGATCACACCCTCTGTCCGAACCAACAATACGAGCGCCCTGCCCGTGCAGTATCATGGCCAGAGGAAGCATTCCGCTCCCTCCGATCCCGCAAAAAAAATAGGATGGCATAAGAGGGCTCCGTTAAAACGAGGTCGAAGACGGGAAAATTGGCTTTGTCAAAGTCGGCGCAGATGGCTGAGCCCATGTTCCAGCGCCTTTCAGCGAACTGCCACCGACAGAGTCGCCCCCGTTGGAGCCCACGGCTTTGGGAACGGCCTCTGATAACGGGGATAATTGCACGTTCTTATCTGGCTTATCTGTCTTATCCGGAGACGATGTTTTCTTATCGCCTTTATCGCCATAAAAGCCCCCTTCCACTGCTTCGATCCGGCGGGCCCGTTCTTCCTCCAAAGCTTTCTGGGCCGCTTTTTCTTTTGCATCCTCTGCATAGGCTTTTTTGACCCGCGCCGCATCGGCCTCATCCCCCGGCAATGCAGGAGTATCCGGCCCCATATACTCTATCTCGCTATCTTTTGGCCGATAGGTTCCGGCATTTTCATAGGAGGGAAGAGTTAATGGTTTGGCCACAGCCCCCGCAAAATCAATCACAACCTCGTCCGGATATTTGTAAAGGGCTCCGGAGGTTGCATCCACCGCCAGAGTTGCCCCCGCCGTCATACCATTTAATACGGCCGTGCCAGCCACTCCGGATTCTACGGTCATATTTTTGGTGCGGTTGCCCGGAGCGGTGCAACTGATAAACATCGGATCGGCCGATTTTTGAATCACAATGGCCTGCGGCGGGCGAACGGTATATGTATATTTGCTATCGCCAATCTGAAGATCGCAATACGCGTCCTCGGCGCCTGCTGTTTTAAACGACACACGCTGCGTCGACCCTTCGATCAACGTTGCACACCCGCCCAAAACAGGGGCACACATCACCAACAACAGCGGAATCAATCGGGTCGAAATCATCATATACATCCATCACAATATAAGTAAGCCCCCCCATGATAGAGGAGTCCTCCCCAATAAAAAAGCCCTGTACTAGGGCTTTTCCAAGGTTATCAGCAAAAATTTTGCTACCCCCACTTATCGCAAAGCAAAGGCTTTCTCTCCGTGCTGGGATACATCCAATCCTGACTTCTCCTCGGCTTCGCTGACGCGGACAGGCATCACAAACCCCACCGCTTTAAACACGACATAGGTCATAACCATGGTATAGATAATCACAACGGCCGATCCCACGATATTGGCCACAAAAATTTTACTGTCTCCCGCCAATAATCCATCCGGAATCGCCGGATTAACTTTGGAGGACGCAAATACCGCCGTCAGAATAGATCCGATCGTTCCACCAACCCCGTGGCACGCAAACACGTCCACGGTATCATCCGTTTTCAATTTTGTTTTGACCAAACGGGTTGCATAGTTACACGCCACAGCTGTTACAGCCCCAATGATCAACGCCGATTGCAACGACACATATCCCGCCGCAGGTGTAATAGCCACCAATCCGGCCACAGCTCCGACCGCAGACCCCACTGCCGTCGGGCGTCCATGTACAGTCCAGTCACAGATCATCCACGTGGACATCGCCGCCGCCGCCGCCAGAATGGTTGTGGCCGCCGCATGGGCTGCCAACCCGTTAGCCGCCAAAGCCGATCCGGCATTAAACCCAATCCACCCAAACCACAGCAACGTCCCGCCCAACAACACCATCAGGGCCGAAAAACTATTCTGTTCATCCGGCCGGAAATTGGTCCGGTTCCCCAACATGACCGCCGCCACCAACGCCGCGTACCCCGATGTCATATGCACCACCATGCCGCCGGCAAAATCCAATCCGCCCATGGCGGCAATCCATCCATGTGGCCCCCATACCCAATGCGCCACAGGAACGTACACCACCAACGACCACAGAGCCATAATCACCAACCAGGCTTTGAAACGCACACGTTCGGCCACAGCCCCGGTAATCAAGGCCGGTGTAATAATGGCAAAGGTTGCCTGAAACAACATAAACAACACATGCGGGATGGTTGGGCCATAGGCCGGATTTGGCTCCATATCGACACCGGACAACAGGAAGTAATCCAGATTCCCGATCACACCGCCCGTATCACCGGAAAAGACCAAAGAATACCCACAAATCGCCCAGATCAAGGTGACAAACCCCATGGATGCAAAACTTTGTAATTTGGTAGAGACCACACTGCGCAGCGGCACCATCCCGCCATAAAAAAAGGCCACGCCCGGGGTCATTAACAAAACCAAAGCAGTTGCCACCAGCATCCACGCAATATCGGCTGCGATCATCGTTTTATCTCCATGTTCTGAAATTTTTTTGTTTTATGGAGGAGACCGTAGCACAAGACATGCGTTTCAAGCAATGATAATATGCATTAAATGCAAGCCTTGTATGTAACGGAAAAAGGTGTCTCATCCACCAAGTGTCCATCTAAAAACGTTTCTGCAGATATCTGGGGATCTTGTCATCTCCCTTTGCTGTCTCTGCGGAAAAGTTTTTGGATGGACACTAAGGGGGGATCAATTCGGGTTCAATTCCTGCGTTGGGCCTTGGGTTTCTTTGCCGGAGGAAGATGTGTCATCTTTGCGTTTTTTCTGCGCCGCTTCTTCCGCTGGTGTTTCGGCCAGAACACCAAACCCTTGGGACAAGGTCACTTCGGCATCACCTAATTCTGCCCCCTGATCAATCTGGACGGGAAAATCCGCCTCTTCCAGACTGGCTTTGGAGGCATCCAGATCATCCGAATCAAGGGCATAAGCATCGTGCTCTTGTTCAAAATTCTGAACCATTTTGCTGACCTTACGATCTTCGCGCTTATCCTTGACATAGTCGGTGACGGATTGTGACACAAAATCAATGACGGCTCCGGCGGCACTGGCCGCACCGGAAATCATATCATCAAGCGTTTTGATCCCGAACAGAGCGCGGCGTTCCGCCTGTTTTTGATCCAATAATTCCATCAGCCGTGGATTCGCCAAATCGTGCGCCCGCATTTCCAGATTGCGCAGGCCAATTTCCGTCATAAACACACGGCGGGTCAGGTCATTTTCCGAGGCAAATGCCGTCGCCCCAACCGCCATGCTGCTCATCGGCGCACGGCCCAATTTATCCAACTTGGCACGATCATTTTCATCCCGCGAGAGATCCGGACGATCGGAAAAATCCAGAATAGGCGACTTGATACCCCCTTGGCCACCCCCTTGGCCACCCCCTTCCCCGCTTCCGGATGAGGAGGAATCATCCCCGTCATCATCCTCCTGTCGGGAGGATGGCATAGGGAGAGAATCTTGATCCGCCGCGCCAAAAGAACGGGCAACGCTATCAGGAACAACAGGTGGGAATTTCGGATCGGTCATAATAGATATAGTTTACTGCGTTTTGAGAAAAGATAAAAGGAATTCATGGACAACCCCATCCCGCACGCCTGCGGTCGAGACAACAAAGCTATGTGGCGCAAGATGCGTAAGCACTGCGGCCAGAGTCCGCGCCGCGACCGCCGCCAGTTTGGATTGGTGGGTTTCCATGCGATAGGTTTTCCGGAGTTGTGCATCGCTCATCCCCGCAATTTTCTGGCAAAACATCACCATATCTGCCGCCGGAACTTTGTACCCCTGAAGATCGTATTTTTTTCCCTGCTCTTTCATATAGGCCGAAGCCAAAACGCGCCAAGAGCCTCCGATGGCATAAAGGGCTTCGCACCGCCCGAAACGCGGCACAACCGGATCCAATAAACCTTGTATCATCGTATCCGCCTGATCGCCCATGGCTTGCACCCGATACGCCCCCATCGGCAGACTGATCGTATCCTGGACATCATCCGTCTGTACCCGCGCCAATT
>CAZMZK010000099.1:0-4888 GCA_964570705.1 uncultured Micavibrio sp. | reverse complement strand
GGCAAAGGAAATCAGGCATCCATACGCAAACACGACCCAAATCGAATTGATGGTAGCCACATAATCGGCCGCATCAAAATCAACCCCGACGCTTCCGACCTGTTTCCCATCGCTATCAAAAAAAGGCGCATATCCGGAAATAAAACTTCCCCACTTATCCGCATACACCGTGGGATCAACCATTACTTTTCCGTTTTGTAAAGACTCCAGAAAATCGGGGGAGGCATCATCGTACAGCTCCATTACCTTTGCCGTATCATCACGAGTCCCGCCATATTCCACACTTGCGTTTTCCGTACGGGGTTGTTGCGTATCAATTACAAAATACGCCCGCCCTTCGCGGTAAACAGCGGTGTATATATATGCAATTTTGGGATTCACTTGCAGAATTTTACGATAGGGTTCCTGAACCTCCAGATACGCGGAAGAGTTCTTTTGACTGGTCATTGTCAAGGTTTTGTGCAAATCCGCATTCGTGAGAATCGCCGCTGTTTTAGCGACGACCAAAATTTTACTCTGATATTCTGCGAGCAACGTTTCTGCGGCCGATTTGGCCACAATAAAGACAGAAAAATCGGTAAACAAAAGAAAGACTACCGCAGCCAGAAGCGCATCTCTTCGCGGTCTGATTTGCATCACAATCACCTAGCAAAAACGTCGAATAACCTGAAAATCACGCAGCGTAGAAAAACTCTACCACATCCGATTGTATTTTTGAACGGGGTGTTCTATGAATTTCGGAATTTCCTGAATAAAAGACAAGAACACGCCTTGGAAACCTGCGTGTGGGGGCGTTGCCAAGTTTGCTGGTCCAAGAGATCGGAACACGCCCTAGGGTATTCCGATCTCACGCCGCTTTACGCCGCATCTCCCATATAGTCATGGAAAGTTCGTGTGCCTTTGGTCAGGCTATCGCGCAGTTTTTCCATGGCACGAGCCTCTAATTGGCGGACTCGTTCCTTGCTGACGCCCAGCTTTTTCCCCAGATCTTCCAATGTCACGGTATCGTACTGCATGTGGCGTTCACGGATGATATGCTGTTCGCGCTCGCTGAGTTTTTTCAGGGCGTCATTCAGCCATGCAGAACGGGTTTGAGAATCCTTCATACCGATGACAATGTCCTCCGGATTGGGGCGGGTGTCGGCCAGAAATGATCCGATTTCTTCCTCGCCATCATCGCTAATCAGTGCATTGAGCGACTGGTCACCGCGATTCATCCGACCCTCCATATCTTCCACGTCTTTGATCCGGACCCCCAAGGTTTGCGCGATTTTCTCGCGACCTTCGGTGGTCAGACCATGTTCGGTCTCGGCTCCATCAATTTTGGCCCGCAAACGGCGCAGGTTAAAGAACAAAGATTTATGCGCGGCGGTTGTTCCCGTACGGACAATGGACCAGTTGCGCAAGATGTAATCCTGAATCGAGGCGCGGATCCACCACGCGGCATAGGTCGAAAAGCGGACATCACGCTCCGGCTCGAATCGGTTGGCCGCCTGCATCAGGCCCAGATTGCCCTCCTGAATCAAATCCCCCATGGGAAGTCCGTAATGTTTGAATTTTGCGGCCGATGCAATCACCAGCCGCGTATAAGAGCGGACCAGTTCATGCAGAGCTTTCTCATCACCATTATTTTTCCAGCGTGTGGCCAGATCGAATTCGTGATCGCGCTCTAACATTGGCTCGCTCATCGACGAGCGGATATAGCCCAGATTTGATTTCTGTGTATACGCATCATCAATATAAGACATTTCAGGGAACCCTTTCCATTTTTTATTATCAAAATAGAACTAATTTAGTCCTGTATATTTGGGCAAAGCGGCCCGAATGTCGAGATAAATCATGTTCTATGAAGGGTAATTCGGAGGTGTGGCGAAAAAGTTACAAAATTTTTAATCTTTTTTTTAAGGTTTTCCAAAGTATCAGAATTTTGTTGGCCCCAATTTTCTTTTGCCACAGCCCTCTTCTCCACTTTTTTCTTCCAAACATATTGGGGCCCGATATACTGGACACCATGTCCAGATCTGATTCCCCTTTGTCTCCCGTCTCTTCCTCCCCAACCGCCTTGCGGATTGCCGTGTTGTGCGGTGGCCCATCACAGGAACGCGGCATTTCGCTCAATTCGGCGCGATCCGTGATCGACCATCTGTCCGACAGCCAGATCGAGGTGACCCCGTTTTATGTGGATCCCCATCTGAATTTTTACGAATTGGGCCGCGCGCAGATTTATTCCAATACACCCAGTGACTTTGACTTTAAACTGGCCGACACTTACCAACGTCTGGACGAAGACGGGCTGTGCCAGCGATTGAAAGACTTTGATCTGGTCTTTCCCGCCATCCACGGCGCGTTTGGCGAAGATGGGACCCTGCAAGAGCTTCTGGAGGATTATGATCTTCCCTTTGTCGGATCTCCGTCACAGGCCTGCCGCAAAATGTTCAATAAAGACCGCGCGGCCTTTTTACTGCGCAAGGCAGGCTTTCCGACCTTGCCGTCGATCACCTTGCGTCAGGGAAACCCGCATAACCGCGCCAATGTGGAAGCGTTTTTCCGTGATCATGCTCTGACCCGCGCCATTATCAAGCCGTCTGCCGGAGGATCGAGCATCGGGGTGTTTTCAGTATCATCACCGGACGAAGCCATGGAGAAACTGGAACAGAATATCTTTGGCAAACATATTGATAGCTGTGGGTTGTTGGAACCCTTCTGCGAGGGGCGCGAGTTCACCATCATCATCCTGCAGAATGACCAAGGCGCCCCCGTTGCCTTGATCCCCACCGAAATCAGTATGAGTTATGCCGATCATGCCATTTTTGATTTCCGCCGGAAATACCTGCCCACCAATATGGTGTCCTATCATTCGCCCCCCCGTTTCACCGACGCCCAGATAGCAACGATCCAAGAGAGCGCCGAACGTATTTTTACCCTGTTGAGGATGCGTGATTTTGCCCGTCTGGATGGATGGTTAATGCCGGATGGGACCGTGTGGTTTTCGGATTTCAATCCCATATCGGGAATGGAACAAAACTCGTTCCTGTTTCAACAAGGATCGCGCATTGGTCTGTCACATGCCGATATGATCCGCAGGGCGGTGCATTCCGCCTGTCGCCGCCATAACCTGACCATTCCTGAAATGCACGCCGCCCCCGCCAACCGCAAAAAAGTCCGCGTCCTGTTCGGCGGACAATCGGCAGAGCGGCAAGTCTCGTTGATGAGCGGCACCAATGTCTGGTTAAAGCTCCGCACCTCGCCCGAGTTTGATCCGGCGCCCTATTTTCTGGATCCACAGGGGAATGTCTGGCAATTGCCTTATATGTTCTGCTTGTTTCATACGGTTGAGGAAATCGCCGATAGCTGCGCCCATGCCTCCGATATTATCGGCAAACTGGAGCAACTGGCCCCGCCTGTTCGTGCCCGTTTAGGGCTGTCTCCCGATATGACTTTTTCCCTCCCCACCCCGCAAAGCCTTGACGCCTTTATTGCCGACAGCAAAGCGGATCACGCCTTTGTCTTTTTGGGGTTGCATGGGGGAATCGGGGAAGATGGAACGATTCAAGCCCTGCTGGATGCAGCGGGTGTTCCGTATAACGGCTCTGGCCCTGCGGCCTCCGCCCTATGTATGGATAAACATGCGACCGGAGCCGTCATAACAAAGGCCGCCATCCCGCACGTGATGACCGCCCCGAAACGCACCTGTTCTGTCCCGATTGACTTTGCCGGATTTTCATCCGCCGATTACACCGCCTTCTGGAATACGCTGTGCACCGATCTGAATACCGACAGCTTTATTATCAAACCGCAATCCGATGGATGCTCGGCCGGTGTGATCCATTTGCGATCCCCCGACGATATTCAAACCTATGTCGGTTTGATTGCCGATCACGCGCCGTATATTCCGGCAGGCACCTTCCACGGGCAACATCAACTGGTCGAAATGTCCCGATCCGGATCAGGGGATTACCTGATCGAGGCCTTTATCGACACGGACTCGCTGCGCATTGATCATACAACCCTGTCGCACACCCCCAAAAAAGGCTGGATCGAATTAACTGTGGGCGTATTGACATCGGTGGCGCGAAACGAATTCTATGCCCTGAATCCATCCATTACAGTGGCAGAAGGCGATATGCTCTCGCTCGAAGAGAAATTTCAGGGAGGAACAGGAATCAACATCACTCCGCCCCCCGAATCCATCCTGACCGCACAGCAATGCACCCATTTGCGCACCGCCCTTGCGCAAGTTGCCAAAGCATTGGGCATTGATAACTATGCGCGGATTGATCTGTTTTATAACCGTATCACGGACGATATTATCGTGATCGAAGCCAATACCCTGCCCGGATTAACCCCCGCCACGGTGATTTATCACCAAGCCCTGGCCGAAACTCCCCCGCTTTTTCCGATGCAATTCCTTAGCCAATTGATCAAACGGAAGATGGGATGAAATATATACGTTATCAAACGCCGGGGCCTCTAGGAACGGCAACTGAGGGGCGATGATGCCCAATGTTCGCTCCATTCATTTGGGAGTAGGATACTGCGCCACCATTGGCAAGAGGCCCATCCACGACTCTTTCACATCCCGCTGTTAAAGCAGGGGTTGCCCCAGCCTCAACCAGCATACCAGCTCCAACACCGGCAAGTGGCCCCGCCACCCCCGTGCCAACGAGCCCGGCACCCACTCCCGCAAGAGCTCCTCCGGCCTGCCCGAAAGCCCCGCATAATTTCCCTTTTTTAGGACCTTCCCCCAAAGCGAGGGTTCCCAACCCAGGTGCCGCCGCGTCAAGTGCTGCAACACCAACTTCGGCTGCATTTGCACCGCCAGCGACAGCCAAGGTGCCTGCAACACCAGCAGCCATAATTTTTCCTACAGATCCTATTCTTCTACCCT
>CAZMZK010000098.1:0-4901 GCA_964570705.1 uncultured Micavibrio sp. | reverse complement strand
GGGGGGGCGGGGTATCACTGCCCTTATGTCACGCAAAGCCCGTACCACATCTTCCCAGCATGTAGCCCATCAGCCAGACCGGATCCGGAAGGGTATTCTCGAGGCTGCAATGATGGTCGCTGCGGAAACTCCGTGGGAATCTGTCGCTCTTTTGGAAATTGCGCGGGCAGCAAATGTGTCGTTGGACGAGCTGCGGTGTCATTTTTATACCAAATCCGATATTGTGGATGCTATTATAGACGATCTGGATACGCATGTTGAGGCCGCGTTTCCTGCCTATGATCCAGCAACACCTGTGCGGGACCGCCTTTTTGATGTGCTGATGGAACGCATTGACCTTGCCAATCAGGATCGCGCTGCCCATCTGTCATTCTGGAGGTCATTCGGGTGGACAAAAGAGGCAAGTTGCGCGGATATCAAGCTTTTGCGCGCCGGTATGACTCGTATGGCGCGCTGTGCGGGGATGGACACAGATGGATTGTTTGGGATGCTGCGTGTGGCGGGGTTATCTTTGGCCTATGCATGGGTGTTGATGACATGGGCGCGGGATACGTCACCGGATTTGGCCAAAACAATGGCAGAATTTGACCGAACGCTGGGGCGTGTTGATAAAGCGGCTGCGTACCTTAATATATAGAATATAAGAACAGGAACATATCATGATGTCACGCCTCTGGATAATTGCATTGCTTTTGTTGGCGATGGGGTCCGTGACGGCGTCCGTGATGGCGCGGGCAGCGGATACCCTGACCGTCACAACAGGAAGTTGGTATGGATCAGGAACCGGAACGATTACGTCACAAGGGATCCAGAATTCAGGCTCCTCGACCAACTCCTCCACAGCCGAGATCTGGCAAGACACCAATAACAAAATATCATGTCGCTCCTTGTACAACCTGTATACAGCCGGAGGTGCGGCTCAAGCAAATATTACCATGAGTCTGCCCCAAGGCAGCCTCCAGAAACAAGCCTTTACATTTGGCCTTAACGATTTTGCTGCAACAAAGAATGGAACATTCGTAGGATCGGATAATAGCGGCACACTGATTTCCTCCCCCAGCTTTATGCGCATCGGAAATACGGATGGAAATGCGTCCTATTACTACAATGGCTGGATTCAAAAAGTAAAATACTATCCTGTCCGCGTGACGGACACTCAATTACAACTTCTGAGCCAATAGAAAAAGATCATGAAATTTTTTGCTTTTTTGCTTCTCACCATTATATCTCTCCCCGCCCAGGCTGCGCTGAATATTCCGATCACAGTCAACCTCTCGGAAGCCGTCAACGTGACGGGCACACCGCGCATTCCCGTGGATGTGGGCGGCACCCCCCGTTATGCCACCTATACCTCTGGAACCGGTACCAATGCCCTGACCTTTACACTATCTCCCCAAGCCGGAGACGTCGATCTGGACGGAGTCACCGTGTCCTCCCCCATTGATTTGAATAGCGGCACGATCACAGATACCAAAGGCAACCCCCTGTCTTCCCTTGCGTTTACCCCGCCCAATACCGCAAATGTCAAAGTCAATTACCCCTCTCTGGGCATGGATTTTGTCTATGATGCTGATGGGCGATACACCCTCAATGGCACCGCGTATAATGATTTGACGTCGTTTTTGACGGCCACCGGAGGATCTTTTACCCGTGCCAGCATTGGTACTTATTTTGATTCGTCCGGCAATTTGCAAACCGCCGCGTCCGGCGTTCCCCGTTTCGATTACGACCCCGTGACCCACGCAGCAAAAGGCATCCTGATTGAGGAACAAAGAACAAATTTACTAACATATTCTGCCATGGCGTCCACGACAGGATGGTCCGGATCAAATTTATCCATTTTAACTGTTAATAATCCCGGATCATTACCTGCCGGAGCATCCACGTGCTTGAGAAATGAAATTAATACAGGACAGACTTTTGGCTTCACCACAAAAAACCTTACACTCAGCCTTGCCACTCCCTACACATTCTCCGTATGGGCCTACATTCCATCGAACGTTCCGGTTGGAAAAGCCAACCTATCCGCATGGTACAACAATGCTGGATGGCAAACTATTTCAGCCACACCTATTTCCGAGCGGGATCAATGGGTCAGAAAAACACTCACATTTACAACAAACGCAACCTACGCCACCACAATTGTAGGAGTAGGATTAAGTGCAACAACTTCTGGCTTGCAATCCTACTCTTGCTTGGCCCAATTGGAACAAGGATCTTTTGCAACATCCTTTATCCCGACAACCACCACAACTGTGACACGGGCAAAAGATACATTGACCATTCCCGTGAATGCATCATGGTATACAACATCCTCCGTAGGGTCTTTGTCTAGCCAGTATCAAAGCTATGCGCCGCTGGCGACGTCCACACGGATCGTCAGTTTAAGCGATGGCGGTGCATCAAACGTTTTCCAAATTGCGGATTCCTTATCCGGTTTTGTGGTCGGGCAAAAAGCCGTATCGGGCACTGTCAACAATGTGACCGGCCCCGCCTATATTTCCGGCACAAGTTATAAAGCCTCTGCAGCATTTGATACAGCAGGCATTTATATGGCCGTAAATAACGCGTTTTATTCCAGCGTGCAGGCAGGTGTTCCGGCGGCGGCCATCCATTTGGATGTCGGGCACCAAAATACTCTTTCGCAAATTGATGGATGGATCCAGAAAATAAAATACTACCCCGCCCGTATCCCAAATACCCAATTGCAACTTTTAACCCAATAACGCCGCCGCCATTCGATATGAAAAACATTTACCTGACGATTGATGACTCCCCGTCGCGCAATATGGACGAACTGGTTGATTTGCTTTTCTCACGCAATATTCCGGCAATGTTTTTTGCACGCGGCGGATTTATGGCCGATCCCGCCGGATTCCAGAAAATTGTGCGCGCCATTCAAAAGGGCTTTCTCATCGCCAACCATTCCTATCACCACGACCGCACCAGCGAGATCGGCTTTCAGAGCCAAACCCGACAAATTCTGGAGACACAAGCCCTGATTGATCGTGCCTATAACGAAGCCGGTGTTGCGAAGCCACCCCGTTATGTCCGTTTCCCGCATCTCGATCGCGGATGTGGCAATGCGTGGGTCATTGATTTTGAGACCGTGCCCGAAGCCTATCGGGATTTTGTGCGCCATCTGTTCTGGGATGGGGTGCGTTTGGAAACACATGACCCCCCGAGCCCCGCCCAATGCCAATTAAAAATCGATCTTCAGACCTGGTTGCAGGATCATGGATTCCAGAAATTCTCCCCGCCCGATGTGACGTTTCCGTGGTGGATGGAGAGCGAGCTCAGTCAGGCCATTGATGTTCTGATGACCTATTCCACCTCGGACTGGATGGTCACACCCCGCCACGTGGGGAAATGGCCATACAAGGATATTCCGGCGTTGACGCGCAAAATTGATGCAGATCCGTTTCTGTCGTCCGAGGAGTCCTCCCATATTGTGTTGATGCATGATGATCGTGAAGAGTCGTTGACGATCACCGACAAACTTGTTACATATTTCCTTAATCAAAACTTTCGATTTTTGCCATTTACAGCCTAATTCAACAGCCCAGAGGAGTTTTGCCATGGCTACACAGACTGCCGACCGCCCCCTTGTTTATGTGATTGCAGACTATGGAGATCTCCACGATCTGGCCTTCGCCGAAGTCACCCAACGCCTCCATTACGAATTGCAAGGTCTGGATTGTGATGTGCACACGTTCGCTGTTCCTGCTTTTGATACCTTTGCCACCGGATTTGCCTTGGCGCAAACCGCGCTGAACAGCAAACTGGGGGCCCGTCAGAAGTTCTTTGTCAATACCGCTCCCCGCAAAGATGACCTCACCCCCCGCACCCGCAATGCCGGCGAAGGGTTTGTCTACGCCAAATTGGTGAATGGTGTTGAAATTTGTGCGGTCAATAGTGGCCATTCTCTGGCTTTTGTCAAAGATGCTGCGGTCGAAATCCGTCAAATCAAATGTGATGTCCAAGGATCTCAATTCCGCTCCCGCGATATTTTTCCAGCGGCCTTTGCCACCATCCTGAAAGGCGATTATTCCATTCTGGGGGAAGATGTCCGCGATTGCGTCCCGGATTTCCCGCATGATGTGGTGTGTTACACCGATGGCTATGGCAACATGAAATGCTCGATGGATCCGGCCCGTCTGGATGCGTTGAAAGGGCGTTATTTGATCCTGAATATCAATGGCCGTGTGCAAGTGGCACGGGCGGCCGAAGGGATTTTCGGAGTAGCGGACGGGGAATATTGTATCTCGGCCGGATCGTCCGGATGGACTTACCCGAACGGGAAAACGGTGCGCTTTACCGAAGTGGTCAAACGGGGTGGCAATGCGGCCAAAACCTTTGGCAAACCTCCCGGAGGCATTCCAATCCACTGGCGCACAACAGAATAGAATGACACGACAATAGGATAACGGGTCTATGGCGTTCTGGTTAATGAAGTCCGAGCCACATGTGTACAGTTGGAGCAACCTGCAATCCGATGGGGTTGCTCCCTGGACTGATGTCCGGAATTACCAGGCCCGCAACAATATGAAGGCCATGACCAAAGGGGATAGGGTCTTCTTTTATCATTCCAATATCGGACGCGAAATTGTGGGAATTATGGAAGTGGTGCGGGAAGCCTACCCAGATCCGCAGGATGAACGTTTTGTGTTGGTGGAGGTCACCTGTAAACAAGCCTTCCCGAAGCCCGTAACTCTGGCAGATATCAAAGCCGATCCGCGCCTTGCCAACATTGCCTTGATCCGCCAATCCCGCTTGTCGGTGATGCCCATCACCCCCGAAGAGTGGGATATTATCTGCGAGATGGGACGGCCCCCCGCTTCCTCATCTTAGAACCTGTTCATGATCTTTTGATAAATAAGGCCAGGAAAGCGAGAGCGACC
>CAZMZK010000097.1:0-4910 GCA_964570705.1 uncultured Micavibrio sp. | reverse complement strand
GGGTCCATGGTGTCATCGGAATCGTGGTTGGTTGGAATATCATTTTAAAATGAAACCACATTCTAACATGATTTGGCAACAAAAAATTTTACTGCTCCGGCATTTTCTGATTACTGCGTCATCAGTTGCAGTTGCGTGTTGCTCACGCGGGCGGGGTAGTATTTTACTTTTTGAACCCATCCATTATAATAATACGATGCATTTCCATCCGTATTCCCGACACGCATAAAACTTGGTGATGCAATCAGGTTTCCGCTGCTGTCTGTGCCAACCAGACTGCCGTTTTTCGTAGCTGCAAAGTCATTTGTATTGTAAGAGATGGCTTGCTTTTGTAAGCTGTTCTGGGTGAGGTTCAGGGTAAAAACAGCCTGATTGACTCCTCCCAGCATGTAATAATTTGTACCCGTTCGACACGATATTTTATTATTTGTATCCTGCCATATTTCAGCGGTAGATCCATTCGTAGAAGCACCGGACATTTGGATACCTTGGGAAGACAGCGTACCAGCCCCTGATCCGTACCATAACCCGGTATTTACGGTTAATATATCAGCGGCCCGTGTTACGGTTGTAGTGGTTGTGGGGATATAGGATGTTGCAAAAGATCCAAGCTCCACCTGAACACCCCATATTTTAACAGAATCTCCAATTGTTTGAGAGCCAGAATCATTGGGATATATATATAACCTGTTTGTGCTGAAAGAGGGCACCACAATTTGAACGCGAGTCCAATCGGTTGTGGATAACCCTGTGACTTTGAAGAGGGAGCCGCCAACAGCATTCGGGTGGACAACAATGGTGCCGGGGCCAGATAGAATTTTTCCTGTGGCTCCTGATGACGGATTTCCCCAGCTGAGTGTTGTGCCGTTATAAAGTCCCACATTTGCTCCGGTGGATGTGCCGGCCTTGAGGTAAATAGAAGCCACGTATCCGGTTTGATTGGTTGTAAGGCCTTGGCTTATGGATTTTGATGTGCCAGAAGCAGGGACCGCAATTTCATAGACTGTATTGGTGGATCCATCAGGGGCCGTGTCACTGACCAATGTTTTCGATGTTCCGCTGAGAGACCAGTTGGCCGCAGAAAATGTATGGGAATATAAAAGGTAATTTGTCCGTTGTTCCTCGATCAGGATTCCTTTGGCCGCGTGGGATACGGGGTCGTAATCAAAACGGGGAGCGCCGCTTGCTGCAGTTTGAAGGGTTCCCGTAGAATCGTAATACGTGCCGATACTGGTACGCGTAAAGGATCCTCCGGCTGCCGTCAGGAAAGACGGCAGATCATTATATGGTGTACCATTCAACGTATAACGCCCATCGGCATCATAAACAAAATCCATGCCCAATGATGGATAATTGACTTTGATGTTCGCGGTATTGGGTGGAGTGAACGCAAGAGACGAAAGCGGATTGCCTTTCGTGTCTTTGATGGTGCCACCGTTAAGACCAATGGGAGAGGATACTGTCACCCCATCCAGATCGACGTCCCCCGCTTGTGGCGTAAGGGTGAAGGTCAGCGCGCTTGTGCCGGTGCCAGATGTATATGTTGCATAACGTGTGGCACCCCCAACATCAACGGCGATTTGTGGCGTGCCCGTGACATTCACGGCTTCGGATACATTCACAGTGATCGGAATATTCACGGCAGCGAAAGCGGGAGAAGGTAGCAATGATAAGAGAGTTAGCACTATAATCACCTCCCTTACAAGACTTTCTCTGATTCTACCGTGCGCAACGCAGCCCCCCCCTCTCCCATGATTTAAAAAACCTGGGAAATGGATAGGAAAGAACGCTGCCACAATAGCGTTGAGTGCATAGACATTAAACAGAGCAAACCAACCTGGTGTATAAACCTTTATGGACAATCTGCCGCAAACTTACAGCTTTTTATGTGAGCGAACAAGGGGGGATCGTTTTCTCAAGATCAATTCACCCTTCTTGACGCCAAGCATGATTTGGCAACAAAAATGTGAAAGAAAATTCTCGGCACAAAAAACCCCAAGATATGCGAGGTCTTCGTGTACGTCGTGGTGAAAAAGCGCGGTTCTCGTTACAAAATCTGTCAAGTGATGACACGCCCTGAAAAAACCTTCATCAGAAATTGTTTTTTTGCGGGGCTGCCATTATATCAAGGACATAATGATCTCGTGAATGTCGTCCATGCCTTTTTTCTCCCACGAACTGACGGGGAGGGCAAACGGAAAAGCTGCCGGATGTTTTTTGAGGGCAAGTTCCACAGAGTCTTTCACCGTTTGTAAATCAGCGGATTTGGGTTCATCGCTTTTGGTCAGAAGAATGCGATAGGCCACAGCGGCTTTGTCCAACATCTTCATCATCTCGATATCCGAGTCTTTCAGGCCATGGCGGCTGTCAATCAACAGAAACACAACGCGCAGATTGGGGCGTCCGGCCAGATAATCGCGGATCAGGGAATCCCATGATTTTTTCATGGCTTTCGAGACTTTGGCATAGCCGTATCCGGGCATGTCTACCAACCAGAAATGCGGGCCAACTTCGAAAAAGTTCAATTGTTGGGTGCGTCCTGGCGTATGGGATACGTGCGCGATTTTGCGCCCCATAATCGCATTGATCAGCGAGGATTTCCCGACATTGGATCGTCCGGCAAAGGCAATCTCGGGGGCTGCGCTGGGTGGCAATTGCGTTAAATTGACAATCCCTAACCGGAAATCACAGGGGCCAGAAAAAATCTGGCGCGCTGTGGCGGGGGTGTCCCCCGTCATGTGTGATGTCATTTGGATGTCTCGCCTTTTTCGTCTTTAATCCGTTGAATTGTCTTTGCAACTTCGACGTTATGCGATTCCGCATGTTCCCGTGCAGCATCCGGCGAGAACAGGTAAATCGGAACGCCCATCGAGCGCATAATGACCGCCTGTTGGATCACCGACAGCAAGTTACTGAATGCCCAGTAAATGACCAAGCCAGAGGCAAATCCGGACAGGGTAAAGGTCATGATCCATGGCATGAAATTCGCCATATCTTTTTGAATTTGGTCCTGTGGTGGTGGGTTGAGTTGTTTTTGAATCAACATCAAGACCAGCATCAGAATCGACCATGGGCCAATCATCAGGAAAGATGGCGGGGTGAAGGGCAGCAATCCGAACAGGTTGACAATCGACAGAGGGTCGTGTTCGGACAGGTCATGAATCCAGCCAAAGAACGGCGCATGGCGCATTTCTACCGCAATCGACATAACTTTATAGACGGCAAAAAAGATAGGCATTTGCAACAAAATCGGAAAGCATCCCGCCATTGGATTGACTTTTTCCGTTTCGTACAATTTCACCAATTCCTGATGCAGGCGGGGTTTATCATCGCCATAACGTTCTTTGACTTCGGCCATTTTGGGGGCGAGTTTCCGCAGTCCGGCGAACGAGCGATAGGATTTGTTCGCCAGCGGGAAAACAGCAGCCCGCACCACGAAGGTCAACAAGATAATCGCAATCCCGAAATTGCCCACCCATCCGTTAAACAGGATCAGCAGGAAATACAAAGGTTTGGTCAGAAAATACAACATCCCGAAATCAATCGCCAAGTCAAAGTGTTTGAGATTGAGTGTGTCTTCGTATTGATCCAGCAAGGCCATTTTCTTGGCCCCGACAAAAAGGTTGACTTTGCTCTCAATGGAGCGTCCTGCGGCCAGGGATTGTTTTTCACCGCGAATATCGACTTGATAAATGCTGGCTTCCGGATGTTTCAAGTTGGGGGTGGCCTGAAACGTAAAGCTCGTTTGTTTGGTTTGTTCCGGAACAATCGCAGACAGCCAGTATTTCTCGCCAAAGCCGATCCATCCGCTGAGGGCTGTGAATTTTTTAATGCCGTCTTGTTCCAGCTCCTTGTAACTGATTTCGTTCAGTTTGTCGGCGATATAGCCCATAGGACCTTCATAGCCAACTCCGCGCCCATGCGCATTCGGCAAACCTTTGCGGGTCAGGGATGTATAGGAATAGAGATCAACGGCCTGTGTTCCCGTATTGGTAACTTTCTGGGTCACGGTAAACATAAAGTGATCATCAAGCGCATAGGTGCGCTCAAAGGTCAGGCCAGCTCCATTCGACCATGTCAGGGTCACAGGGGTGGATGGGGTGAGTTTATCATTGCCCTGAATGGTCCAGACGGTGTCTTTATCCGGAACTTTGGTGTTCTGGCTGTCGGCCAACCATCCGGTTTCGGCATAATGGGGGTGGGCTGTCTCGGTGGGTGACATCAGTACCACAGGGGTCGTGTCTTTTAAATCCACGTAATAATTTTTCAGCGCGATGTCATCCAGACGATTGCCAACGACGGGCAGAGATCCGACCAACTCAGGGGACGAAATTGTAACGCGTTGGGTTTCTGAAAGTTTTTCTTCGCGGGAGAGAATCTTATCCGTTGCCTCGGTTCCAGTGGCTGTTTGCGCGGCTGTTTGTGGAGCTGTGGCCTCGATCGCGGCTTGTTGTTTTTGTGCGGCTTCCATGCGTGGGCCCAGCACAAAATGTTCAAATCCGTACCAGATCAACAACGAGACCAGAACGAAAATAATCAAATTCCGTTTATCTGCGGGGTGCATACCTTTGTGATTGGGATCGATATTCATGGAATGACCTTTATTCCTTGTGTTGGGTGTCGTTTTTTTTTGTGTGCCCTGCTTATAACCTATGAGCGCCGTCCACGCAAATCGTTCCGGAACAGGATCTGTCCAAGGACGTTTGCTGTAGGGGTGGCAACTGCAAATCCGGAGGATCGTTAACACCGTTCCTTTTATAAAGCCGAATTTATCATAGGCCTCGGCCGCATAGCAGGAACAGGTGGGGTGATACCGGCACTGGTTCCCGATCAGGGGCGACAGGGTTATCTGGTATAGCTTTATCAGCAGTTTGGCAAGTCTAGTCAGCATGGTGTTCCGTCGGACGCAA
>CAZMZK010000096.1:0-5092 GCA_964570705.1 uncultured Micavibrio sp. | reverse complement strand
CGGCCTGCCATGATGTCAGCGATGGAGGCTTGTTGGTGGCGATTGCCGAAATGGCAATGGCCGGACAAATGGGCGCTACACTGGATACGGTTAGCGAGAATCCCGCCGCCTTCTGGTTCGGCGAAGATCAGGCCCGCTATGTGGTGACCACCGCCCATCCGGAAGCCCTTCTCTCTGCCGCGCAAATCGGAGGCGTTCCGGTGCAAAAAATCGGTGTGACCGGTGGATCCGATCTGACCATCGCGTCCGAGTCCATCAGCATCGCCGATTTAACCCAGCGCAATGAATCGTGGTTACCGGATTATATGGCGATGAAAGAATAAGCGAGAAGAGGGCGTTGCTGTATATCCGTTATGATTCATCTGACTGCCTATCAACCCGATATTCCCCAGAACACAGGCGCATTGATCCGCCTGTGTGCCTCGTTTGCGACCCCGCTGGATCTCATTGAACCCTTCGGTTTTTTATGGGATGAACGCAAAATCCGTATTTCGGCGATGGATTATTTCGATCTGGCCCGCATTACCCGCCACAGCTCGTGGGAAGCTTTTCGTGCTACCTATGCCGACAAACGGATTGTGTTATTGAGCACCAAAGCCTCTGTTCCCTACACAGACTTTTCCTTCCAACCCGATGATGTTCTGTTGCTGGGGCGTGAAAGTGCGGGGGTTCCGGATGATATTCATGCGGCACTTCCGCATCGCGTCCGGATCCCGCTTCATGCGGCGGCGCGTTCCATCAATATGGCGATGGCGGGGGGCATTGTTCTGGCCGAAGCTCTGCGCCAAACCCGATCTTTTCCAGCTTGATAGACAGATACGCACGATGATCATGCCTCCTTTTTTACCCCCGTATTCCGATGCACAAAAACACACCGCCCAGAGTTTTTTTCGTACGCTGCGTGACCAGATTTGCGCGACCTTTGAAACGCTGGAAACCGAACTAACCGGAACACCCCACGCGGAGAAACCTGCCGGACATTTTGAACGCAGCCTGTGGGCCCGACCGGATGACGGCGGAGCCATATCTGGCGGCGGGGGCGAAATGTCGGTGATGAAAGGGCGTGTCTTTGAAAAGGTGGGGGTCAATATCTCCACCGTTCATGGCACATTCAGTCCCGAATTCCGCGACAAGATCCCCGGAGCCCGTGACAGTGACGGCGCATTTTTTGCCACAGGAATTTCTCTGGTGGCTCATATGCAATCGCCCTTTGTTCCCGCCGTTCATATGAATTTGCGCCTGATGTCCACCGCAACCGGATGGTTGGGGGGCGGGACGGATTTAAATCCTGTCATCCCAGATGCGGCGGATACGGATTTTTTCCATGCGGCCTTGAAATCCTGTTGTGACCGCCATGATCCTGCGTATTACCCGCGGTTCAAAGATTGGTGCGACCGTTATTTCTTTTTGCCCCACCGGAATGAAATGCGCGGGGTTGGCGGGATTTTCTATGATGATTTGAATACAGGCACGTGGGACGCCGACTTTGCCTTTCATCAGGATGTTGGCCGCACATTCTTGGATACGTATCCGGCTCTTGTCCGGCGTCATATAAACCGCGAGTGGACCGCAGATCAGCGCGACCACCAATTGATCCGCCGCGGCCGTTATGCCGAATTCAATTTGCTGTATGACCGTGGAACAGTTTTTGGCCTGAAAACCAACGGCAACACCGAAGCCATCCTGATGTCCATGCCCCCCGAGGTGAAATGGGGGTAGGGGATCTTATTGATTTCTTTCTGCTGTCTTCGTTTTTTAAAAGAGGCTAAAAAAAACCACTCTGCGAAGAGTGGTTTTAAAGTTTTGCAACCAACACACCCCGAAAGGTGCGAAGCTTTTAAAACGGATATTACTTCTTGTGTGGGGGGAGTTTTTTCTCTTCGAAGAGAACGTGACAGCCCGGCTTGCCTGTTTCAGCATTAATTGCACGGGGGTCATATTTACGGAAAGACATTTTCTCCGTAATGTTTTTTGGATTCTTCTTCACATAGTAAGTGAATCCTGTTGGATTGCCTTTGACATTTTTGCCGGTGCTTACCAAACGAATTTTTACAACTGCGCCTTTTTTAGCCATTTTTTACTACCTTCAAGTAATGGAATTCAGGTCGCCACCTTAAGCATTTTCAGGGGCATGTCAAGAAAAATGACATGGATTTCGTGAGGAAAACGCATTTTTTGGTTTTTGGGGCCGGATTCTGGCGAAAAATGGAGGGGCGGGCGGGCGTGTGTGTGGGGGGGCTTCCCGAAACGGTATGTGCGAATCGTAAAATAGTAAAAGATTCGGTGTGCGATTCGCGCGGCGATTCGAAAGAAATTTCAAAAAATTATCCCCGCAAAACGCATAACCTATCAGATTACGCTGCGGGGATGTTTATGGAGTAATAAGGGCCGGATTTAGTCGCCGTCGCCAGCTTTTGGAGAGAACCAGTCCTTGAATTTATTTTTCACCGATTTGTATTTTTCGGCCTCGGGCAGAGGATCTTTCTTACGGGTAATATTGGGCCATTCGGTCGAATATTTCCGGTTCATTTCCAGATATTCGCGTCCGGATGGAGCTGTGTCGGGTACAATGGCCTCGATCGGACACTCTGGCTCACACACGCCGCAGTCAATGCATTCATCGGGATGAATGACGAGGGTGTTTTCGCCTTCGTAAAAGCAATCGACGGGGCAAACTTCAACGCAATCTGTGTATTTGCACTTGATGCAAATATCGGTAACTACGAATGTCATGGTAAAAACCTCATTATTATGGGGTTGGTTTATAAGAGATTTCGTGAAAAATCAAGTGTGGAGTTGCAGAATCGGAGGTTAGATCAAGCGTTGCGTATCGCCCCAACGGCACCGGAAAGAGATCATGGCCATGCCCGATCGGGGCATTGATCACAACAGGGCCATTCAGATTATGTGTGTGTGTCCGCACAATCCTTTCCCAATCGAGCCCCAGCGGACGGCCAGTATCCGTCATATTCAGGAACTGGCCAAAGATTAATCCGGCAAGGGCAGAAAAGGGAATGATCTGGCTGAGTTGCCACAGGGCACGATCAAAATGGCTCAATTCTTCGCCAACATCCTCCAGAATCAGGATATGTCCGGACAGATCCGGAAAGTAGGGGGTTCCGGCCAAGGACAACAAAACGGAGAGGGTTGCGGCAAAGAGCGGCGCAGGTGGGCATTGACCGGATGCGATGATGTGGGCACCGGTCAGCGGAAGGCGTATGGCGTCGGCGGCAGTATACAGGGCGAAAACCTGATCCAGATTTCCGTTATGGGAGAGGTTTTGCACGGTCGGGCCAAAGAACCCGCCAATCCCCGTTTTTGTATAGAGCGCGGTCAGGAGGGCCGTTGTATCGCTGTACCCAGAGAGAGGTTTGGGCGTGCGGGCCATGTGTTCGAAATCCAGAAGGTGCAGGAATTGCGCGGCAAAATTTCCACCCCCTGCGGCCATAATAGCATCAATTTTCGGGTCGCTCCATAAGTCCATAAAGGCGGCTGCTTTCTGGGCTGGTGATCCGCAGAGCTGGTTGCCTGTGTCCGCGCCCAGATAGGTTTGCGGGTGGATAACCACGTGAAAGCCGCGCTGTTTTAAAACGGCAAGCCCGGCCTCAAAACGTTCGGGGATGATGGCGCTGGACGGGGCCATAACCCCGATTGTCTGGCCAGAGGTTATGCGCGGCAGAAAAGGGGAGGAGGGGGAGGCAGGCATGCAAATTATCCAATCTTTTTTATAACCAGCGTTCCGTTCCAACAAAATGGGCGCACGCTATATCACAAAATTTTCCAATTGGTAAATAGACTCTACACTTTATGCTCTGCGGTTCAGAACGTAGTAGGCCAACTCTTCCAACATTTGGGCGCGGCCCTGGAAAATATGGAGATGGCGAACCGCTTGGTCCACCAGCATTTCGGCGCGTTGTTTGGCTTGTTCTTTCCCCATGGTGGATACGAAGGTCGATTTTCCGGCTTTTTCGTCCTGATTGGCAGGTTTTCCGGTTTCGTGGGAATGGCCTTCAACGTCCAGAATATCATCGGTGACCTGAAAGGCCAGACCGAGGTCATAGGCATACGAGGTCAGAGCACGGCGATACTGGTCTCCGGCCTTGCCCAGAATGGCACCCGCTTCGCACGAGAATGCCATGAGTTTGCCGGTTTTCATGCGTTGCATCCGGCTGATCGAGCCAAGATCAAACGCGGTGGTTTCACCGATCAGATCCAACATCTGGCCGCCAACCATCCCGTGCGGGCCGGAGGCATCCGCCAGAGAGGCCACCAAAGCGCAGCGGACATAAGGGTCTTCGTGGGTTTCCGGAGCCGCGAGAATCTGGAAGGCCATGGATTGCAGCCCATCTCCTGCCAGAATGGCGGTGGCTTCGTTATAGGCGCGGTGGACGGTGGGTTTGCCACGACGCAGGTCGGAATTGTCCATCGCGGGCAAGTCATCATGGATCAAAGAATAAGCGTGGATTAGCTCGATGGCAGAGGCAACGCGTTTGGCGCGGGCCGGATCGACGTTAAACAATTTGGCAGATTGCATCACCATAAAGGGGCGCAGGCGTTTCCCTCCGGCCAATGTCCCATAGCGCATAGCATCATACAGAGGAGCCTCTGCCAGATCTGCTTCCGGCAATAACCGCGCAATGGCTTTATCCACCATTTGTACGGTGTCTTCCAAGGCTTCTTTTAACTCAGGGCTGGTCTCGCGTAGGGACGGGGCCATAACATCTCCTTATTGTATCTTTGTTTATTTCTCGTCCAAGGGCTCGGTGGTCAGTGCGCCGTTGCTGCCCACGACAATCTTGTCAATTTTCATTTTGGCATCCTGCAATTTGGCGTCGCAATGCGCTTTCAGGGCCATGCCGCGTTCGTAGGCTGTAATGGATTCCTCCAGATTGACTTTTCCACTTTCCATGTCACGCACAATGGTTTCAAGCTCGGCCATTGCGGCTTCAAAGCTTAAGGAGGAAACAGCAGGAGATGTCATGGTTTTCGTGTTCAATCTTCGTACGGGCTTTAGAGAATGCGCAGAATCCGCTTCTGCGCGATGGAGTGTATGTCAGGACGGCCCGTTTCTCAACCAAATTCTTGCAATCTC
>CAZMZK010000095.1:0-5107 GCA_964570705.1 uncultured Micavibrio sp. | reverse complement strand
TTGGTCTGGTGATGACCCTGCTCCGCGATATTATCTACGTCCTTGTTGACCCTCGTATCAATTTCGAGAGTCAGTCTGTTACGTAGGGCTGTTACGTAGGGCCGCTACGTAGGACGTGTCATCTGGAAACATGCGGTTTTCAACACACCGCGCGGGATATTTTTTGATAACGGCATAACGATTTATCTTTTGTTCAACTTTCCACGTGGTACAATAAAACTATGTTCATTTCATATCAGCCTGTTAACGATTCATCAATCAAAAGGCTGCTATGAATGTACTTGAGTAATTCAATAAAAAGGAGCCACATTATGGAACTCGCAATTCACGGCAAACAAATGGATGTAGGGGACGCATTGCGCACCCATGTTACGGAACGTATGGCGGATATCAATTCGAAATATTTCAATCGGGCGATTGACGTCACCATTACGTTCAGCCCCGAAACCCATTCCTTCTTTAAAGCGCATGTTTTCTTGCGGGTTGGCAAAGATATTATGGTTCAGGCCATGGCCACCGAACCGAATGCCTATGCCGCATTTGATGCCGCCGCTGAAAAAGTCGCTAAACAGTTGGGCCGTTATAAACGCCGCCTCCGTGACCACCACCAACGTTTGGAACAATCACCGGAGAGCGAATTAACCAAAGCGCATGATTATGTGTTGGCCATTAAGGAAATCGATGGATTAACCGAAAAAGAAGCAGAAGAAGAAGATGTCCCACAAGGAGAAGATCCTCTGATCATTGCCGAAGTGTCGACCAATATCCAGAAAATGAGCGTGTCCGATGCCGTGATGCGGATGGACCTTGCCGGACAGTCGGCGCTCCTCTTCCGTAACCCGAAAAACAACCGTTTGAATATGGTGTATCGTCGGGCCGATGGAAATATCGGGTGGGTTGAACCGACGGAGGAATCTGCGTCGATCGCCGCAGAATAAGATTTTTTCAACAGATCTCTCAGGAAGCCAGCCTCGTCTTACGGGGCTGGTTTTTTGTGGAATTGGAAAAAATACAAGCAAGACTTTGCGAAAAATAGAGCCTACACAAACACAGACTTTCCAAAGATTTTTTGCGCGTTTTTTCGTGGATTTTTTGATGAACCCGCCTAAATTTTTGTGGATGCGAATCACTCTTATTGTTAGATGTGAAAAAAATATAAGCAAAATGCTTACGGCAGGGAGAGCCATTTCATGTTAAAAGACGATATCCATTTCTCGCGTCTCTGTTTCGGGGTCAAAGGAGACAATCCGGCCCAACTGACCAAAAGCCTGTCGGATGTGATCGGGCAAGATCTTGGGGTGCAGTCTGTTTATATCCGAAAAACGCTCAACCAGATTCTTACAACATCCTTGTCGGGTGTTGGCGATGGGGTCGGAATTTTTGATTGGGTATCGGACGATATTACAAGCCCCTATCTGCTGTGCGCCAAACTGGATAGCCCGGTGACCGTTCCCAGTGTCGATGATCGGGCGATTGATATTGCGCTGGCTGTGGTGTCTCCGGAACGGCATGGACCACGTCATTTGCAACGTCTCTCGGGCATTACACGTCTGTTCCGCGATCCCTTTCTTTTGGAAAAATTGCGATCAGTCAGCTCGGTTGACGCGATGCACATGATCCTGTTACCGGACAGTCGGGAATTACTGGCCGCCTGAGATGGGCGATCCCTCCCCACGAATCACTCCAGAAGGCACCGACAGGATTTTGTTGCGGTCGGTGTCACCTTTCTCCAGAACAATCTGTGACTTCGGAATCTTCCATTCTTTTGACAAAAGCGCGATCAGAGCCGCGTTTGCCTTGCCTTTTTCGGGAACCGCGGTAACCGCGACTTTTAAAACCGACATATTATCGGCGTCGGTGATCCATCCGGTAATGGCGTTTTTGGAGGCTTTGGGAGTTATGCGAACGGCAATACGGACTCGCGTCTCTACCATGTAAATTGTTCTTTCAGAATCCGTTCTTCCAACGAATGCCCTGCGTCACAGAGCAAGGTTTTGGTCATCGGGGATTGTTGAATGGCCACCGAGACCACGTCCCGTACTTCGACATCATCGGCGGTGGCACTGACCGGACGATTATCGGGGTCAATGATATCAAAGCGGATATGGGCGGATGACGGTAGCAACGCTCCGCGCCAGCGGCGAGGTCGGAAGGCACTGATCGGTGTCAGGGCCATAATTTCCGATGTCAACGGAATAATCGGCCCGTGCGCCGAGAGGTTATAGGCGGTGCTTCCCGCCGGTGTGGCCACCAGAATGCCGTCGCAAATCAGTTCATCCATGCGGATAATATGGTCGATACTGATCTGGATCTTGGCCGCCTGACGCACCTGACGCAGCAACGAGACCTCGTTAAAGGCAATCGAGTGAAAGACATTGCCATGAATATCCGTGGCGTCCATCGCCAGCGGGTGAATGGTCACGGATTCGGCCCCTGCAATGCGGGCCGGCAAGTCTTCGAGATGCGAGGCATTCATCAGAAATCCGATCGAACCTTTGTTCAGGCCATACACCGGAATGTCCCGATCTTCGCTTTTGCGCAGGGCATGCAACAAGGTGCCATCCCCGCCGACCGCCACAATCACATCCGCCGAATCCATATCGGTTTGGCCATAGGTGGCCACCAGTTCGGCCAAGGCGGTTTGCGCCTCGGGACTCTTGCTGGCCAGAAAGTGAATGGCGCGATCAGGCATAGGATTGCCCCTTTTCCGGTCGCGTTAAGCGTGTTCTTTTTTGGCAACGCGGTGCGCATTGGCTTCGGCCCATGCATCCGGCCCGTTCAGGAACGATTCCACCGACGCCAATGTTTCTTCGTCGAAATAGTTCAATTCCCGTGCGACTTGCAACACGTGCCACCAATCGGTCAGGTAATGCAGGGTCATGCCCATGGCATTCATATTATCGATCGATTGTTGGAAAATGCCGTAATGGAAGACGACGAACCCATGGGAGACCGAGGCTCCGGCAGCGCGCAGAGCATCAATAAAGACTTTCTTGCTGCCCCCATCGGTTTGCAAATCCTCAATCAGCACCACTTTGGGCGATTCCATATCCATGCAGCCTTCGATTTGAGCCATACGGCCAAAGCCTTTTGGCTTTTTCCGGACATAGAGCATCGGTTTGTTCAGGCGATCCGACAAAAAGGCTGCGTAAGGAATTCCCGCAGTTTCTCCACCGGCCAGATAGTCCATGTTCTCTGCACCCACCGCGTCTTTTAAAATCCGGGCGCCCATATCCATTAAGGCCGACCGTTCCGTCGGGAAGGAAATCAAGCGGCGGCAATCGGTATAAACCGGACTGATACGGCCCGAGGTAAACACAAATGGTTCGCGGGAATTAAACAAAACCGATTTGGTATCGAGCAAAATTTTGGCAGCTTTTTTGGCAATGTCTTCGGAAGGGGCACTGATCATGATATGTTTTGTCCTTAAACTCTTGTTTTTTGATGTTTTAGCCCGATTACGTCGAGAAAGCAAAAAAAACTTGCATCTCCTCCGTTCCGGTAAGGGTCCAAAAATCTTGGCGGAAATCCCCCGTCATTCCGTCCTAACTTTTGTCTTTCAAATACTTAATCAAGACCTCAATTTTTCCACCGCCTTGCTGGATAACCGATGCAAAATCAGAACGCTGGGTGACGCTCATACTGACCCCCGCAACATATACGTCCACAATTTTCATGCTTCCCCCCTTGCTGCGCACACGCCAATCCACCTGAATATTCTCTGTCCCATCCGTGGGCACAATATAAGATGTTACCAGAGCATCCGTTTCCCCGACAGGGCGAGCCGATTTGACTTCAAACTTTTGCCCCTTATAATCCCCGAAACGCTGGGCATACACATTCACCACCATTTTACGGAACAACGACATATATTCTTTCTGTTGCGCCGGAGTAGCTGTATTCCAGTAACGCCCCAAAGAAAAACGGCCAATCGAGTCCATATCAAAGCTCGTATTCAGCAAACTTCTGAACTCGGCTTTCTTTTCATCCTCTGAACTATTGGGTTTGGACAAAAAGGTCAATCCGCGCTCTGCGGTAGCCTTTACAAAATCAAGAGCCGCTTGCTCACCCGGCCCCCCTGCCCGGGCCTCCCCCACGGATGCACCAAACACAACGACCATCGCAACCGCGAGCATGGACAAAAAGGTCTTAAACGGGAACATATACAAACCTGCTTTCGTTTTATGTAACAAAAATACTGCCAACTTTACTTAGTATAGTTTGGTTATCTTGAAAAGCACAAAAATCCCTCGATACCCATCACGTTATTTTCTCTCCGGTTCTGCATGGCAGAACTTCCCCCCATCGCACCTTGTGGAAAAGGCATACGCATCCATGGCCAGAATGGCGTGGTTATAACCGTTGTGCAACGATTCAATGACTGCCTCATCGCGCCAATCTCCGTCCATACCCATACCGGCCCCTAACGCCGCAAACAAAGGCAATATATGCTCTTCGGTGGGGTGATTTTCCCGTGCGAAAGGGGCCAATCTCCGGTAATCCAGCAAGGACTCGACATCTCCCGCCGCCAGTTTTTCCCGCATCCAGTCGGCAAAGGCCACGACCCATGGCTCTGGCACGGCGACCACATCCTGCCCCGTAAATTCATACAAATTATGGGTGAAGGACCCTGATCCGATGATGAGAATATTTTCTTCCCGCAATCGGGCCAAAGCCCGCCCCAGATCAAACATCATGCGGGGTGTTGCCACCTTTGGCACTGAAATCTGCAACACCGGAATATCGGCTTCCGGAAAAGCCAGCATCAGGGGGATCCAGGCCCCATGATCCAGACCGCGCGTGGTGTTCAGGCTGGCCGCAATTTGATGATCGGATAAGCACGCAACAATTCGTTCCGCCAAGGCCGGATCTCCTGCTGCCGGATAGGTGAGGTGATATAAACGCGGATCAAACCCGCCGAAATCGTAAATGGTTTTGGGATGTTCCGTGCCCATAACCTGCAAACCTTGTGTTTCCCAATGCGCAGAGATCATAACAATTGCCTTGGGGCGTCCTGTGATCTCCGATAAATGTACCAAAAAATCATGAGCCGGCGTTTGATCCAGAAAGATCATCGGCGACCCATGCGATAAAAACAAAGCGGGAA
>CAZMZK010000094.1:0-5237 GCA_964570705.1 uncultured Micavibrio sp. | reverse complement strand
AGGGGGAAAATTCCCAGTTTAAATTTGAATCATTTTATTTGGATTCTGCTATATCTCCCGAGATATTCATATCCATCTCAAGGACGGCCTGTCGTTCGCACCCATTTGCCGGGGTCAGGTTAAATCCGCGGATCGCGCCTGTTCCAGAAATGACAAAATGCCTTTTGAATCCGTAAAACGTTTCCGCTTTCGCGACGCAATACCCGTTTGCAAAATTTTTATAAGACCTGAGTGCCGGAAGGTGGGGGACCCAATGATCATGAATATAACGCTAGATTGCCTTATCGTTGCCATGTCCCTGATACTCTCCAAACAGCTCAATTGTTGCCACGTCCACATCGTTTAAACGTGGCATCAGCTCGCTCCCTTGCAAACGCAGATCCCCCACCACCTGTTTAAAAAGATCTTTTACTGCCAGATAAAGCCATCTAAGATAATCTTCTGGTTCCATAGGTTTAAACCTCTATGTAAGAGTTTGTATTTACTCCTATGGAATCAGACTTTTTAACTTTATGGAATCCCTATTCTAAACTTGAGACCGGGGTTAAGTAGTAAATAGGGATCAGGAGGTTGGCTGGCTATGGGCAACGATTTTAAAAAGCAAACGTCCACAGTCTCCGCAAAACAGGCGTTGGATTTTCTGTTGGCACATGGCTTTCAAGTGGGGCAGGTGCGGGATGTTGTGGCTGTCGATGATATTCCTAAAGCCTATCGTAAAGATGTTTTGGCCGCGCGTCGGCGGTTTGGGGATCATGCCGCCATCAGCAATACCGGACGGAGTATTGTTTTGGTGGGGCCTCACTCTGTCTCTGCGCGCATGGTTGAGGTTCATGTTCCCTTGTTCGAAATGTTGCGTCACGGTGAATTGAACAAATTGCAGCAGATAACGGGCCATAGTTTGATAAACTCCGTGTCGTAAACAGGACAGGTTAGATCGGGGCATGAATTTGACAAAGTTGCTTGATTCCTGTCCCGGAAACTGCCACATTGCTCCGCCATGGCAAAAGATAAAGTAAAACAGCTTATTTCCGTCAATCACACGGTCGCTGAAAACCGGCGAGCGCGGTTTGACTATTTTCTGGAAGAACTGTTTGAATCCGGGATTATGTTGACGGGGACCGAGGTTAAATCTTTGCGTCACGGGCAATGCTCCCTGAATGAAAGTTATGTTGTCGCCAAAGGGGCTGATTTATGGCTGACGGGATCGTATATTGCGCCATACGGCCCTGCCGGAGCCCATCTGCAGCACGATGCACGGCGGTTCCGCAAATTGTTGTTGCATAAACGGGAATTGGCGCGGTTAAGTGCCGCTGTGAAACAAAAGGGATATACGATTGTTCCGGTCAAATTGTATTTCAACGCACGTGGGATTGCCAAAGTGACCATTGCCCTGGCCAAAGGGAAAGCCGATCACGATAAGCGCCAAACCATCAAAGAGCGGGAATGGAACCGCGACAAAGCTCGCATTATGCGTGGCGAAGATTGATATCAAACCTGATTGTGCGAAATGTCATCGGGAGAAGACACTTTTCCGATGATAATATCGGTTATCATTGGCTATCCAAAAACTTTTTCGCAGAAATCTGCGGCTTTCTAGGGTGTGTTATCACTTATAATCTTTTAAAATCAAAGAGATACCAGCTTCCGCTGGTATGACGATAAGGGTTTTTAGAGGTGACCAATAGATGATACGCCCTAGGCACGGATTTTTTTCAGGATTTTGGTCCAGATCGGCATTTCCATCGCATGGCGTTCCATGTTGCGTGCATTTTCGTTTTCGGCTTGCAGACGCAGACGCTCTTCCATTTGACGTTGACGGGCCGCACGTTCGCGGGCTTCGCGTTCACGCAATTCCTGTTTCAGATCTTCGGCCTGTTTTTGCGACATCTGGTTGGTGATCAGGATCTGTTGGGCCTGTTTCTGCCATTGGTCGCGTTGTTCGCGCATATCATCCAACTGGGCTTGGGTCATATGAAGTTGGTCTTCCAACCCGCGCACGCGCATTTTAATGCGTTCGACTTCCAACATATCCTGAGCGCGTTGTAATTCGGCACGGACAATCGCTTCGCTGGTGCTAACGGATTTTGGCTTGAAGGGGCCATAGACCCGCTCCAATTCCGACATGTCGATGACTTTTTCGCCAGTTTCATCCAATTCGAACGATATACGGCCGGAATTCATGGCACGTTGGATCGTGGCTTTGGTTTTTCCGGACAACTCAGCAGCTTCTTGTATTCCTAGTTTGGCCATAATGCTATCTCTCTGATCTACCTGAACTGTAAAATTTTATGGAGTGGACGAGACGTAGCATAAGCCAAGATCCCTTTTCAAGCTTTCGATACGGAATTACCCACAGGCTTCTCTCGGCACTTATCCTTTAAAGACCTCGTTCAACCGGCGTGTCAGGCGTGGCCATTGGGCTCCGGAGAAGAGGTGTGCGTATATAAAGGGCAAAAAGCCTTTCTGGCGCAGATCAAGGAAGGTTTTTTCATCCAGCTTGGACAATTTCTCTTCATCCACGATGCGGAAACCAGAGAAATTGATTTTGCGGCCATCGGGAATCGCAATTTCGGCAGATCGTTCAACCAACAATCCGGCGTGATGCAAGGCGCGACCAAAGGCAATCGTTTGCTGGGCGGCGGCGTGGTATGATTTGCAGAATTCCAGAGCGTTCTGGGATAAAGATGTGGCTTGTCCAGAGGCGTCAAAAAACCGTTGTTCCCCGTTTTCTTCGGTGACGGTATCATTCATATCCACACACAGGGTGAGTTGATCTCCGCCCGCCATTTCCGAGAAAATAAACGGATAGCGTCGGACATAGGAGGGGATATACAGGTCATTGGCCCATTCCCCTGCCGCAGTCACAAACAGGTTTTCATTATCGCGTAAGCCCAGAACAGCGACCGGTGTTGCGTTGGCATCGGGGCTGAAGGCAATCGGGTAAGCGTGGCAGATTTGTGGCATTTCGATCATGGTAATCGGAACGGCGTTGACATGTTTGGTGAATCCAAGGCCAAAATTCTTTTTAAGAGCCAGATTGGCATGGCGTTTGGCATCCAATGGCTCTGGCTTGGTATAAAACAGTGGCAATGGAGCGTTCTGGTTCGAATTAGCTTGATTTTGGTCTGACATATCAAAAATCCTTTATGATGGTTCCGTGCGGTGACTTTAACTGTATTTAACAGGGTGGAAAAGGGATTTTTTACTTTACTTTGTGGGCAAAAAGGCGATAGGTTTCGCCAATATTTTGCCCCCTGGATAGAGGATATACGTATGAAAATCGGTGTTGTTGGAACGGGATATGTTGGTTTGGTGTCGGGGGCATGCTTTGCCGAATTCGGGATTGATGTGACCTGTATCGACAAAGATGCGGGCAAGATCGCCATGTTAAAGGCGGGGGGGATTCCCATTTATGAACCAGGTCTTGATGATCTGGTCGCCAAACAGGTGAAAGCCGGACGCCTTCATTTTACCACAGATTTGGCCGAGGCTGTGCGCGATGCGGATGCCGTTTTTATTGCCGTGGGGACACCGCCAAGTGTGGTGGACGGGCAGGCTGACCTGACCTATGTGTTTCAGGCCGCCGAAGAAATTGCCCATCATGTGAATGGGTATACGGTGATTGTCAATAAATCGACGGTTCCTGTGGGAACGGCGCGCCGTGTGGAGGCCGTTATTCGTGCCGCGAATCCGGATGCCGATTTTGATGTGGTGTCGAATCCCGAATTTTTGCGCGAAGGGGCGGCGATTGATGATTTCTTGCGTCCGGATCGCGTTGTTGTGGGAACAACCTCCGAGCGCGCCCGTGCGGTTATGCGTGACTTGTACCGCCCGCTCTATATCAATGAAACCCCGATGGTGATGACAACTCCGGAAAGTTCCGAGATCATCAAATATGCCAGCAATGCGTTTTTGGCAGTTAAGATTACCTTTATTAACGAGATCGCCAATTTGTGCGAAGCTGCCGGAGCCAACGTTCAGGATGTGGCCAAAGGCATGGGGCTGGATGGGCGGATCGGGTCAAAATTCTTGCATGCGGGGCCAGGTTATGGCGGATCGTGTTTCCCGAAAGATACCTTGGCGTTGGTGCAAATTGGCCAGAATTTAAATACACCACAAACGATTGTCGAAACTGTGGTGGATGTAAATAACAAACGTCAGGCCGCCATGGCGGATCGCGTGATTGCCGCGTGTGATGGGTCCGTTGCGGGCAAGAAAATCGCGGTGCTGGGGATTGCCTTTAAACCCAATACCGATGATATCCGTGAGGCTCCGTCTTTGGTGATTATTCCGGCGTTGCAGGCGGCAGGGGCCAGCGTGGCGGCCTTTGATCCAGCGGCCATGGATCATGCCAAGAAAGTTTTATCCCATGTCACATGGTGCGATGATCCGTACAGCACGATGCAGGATGCCGATGCGTTGGTGATTGTCACCGAATGGAATGAATTCCGCGGACTCAATCTGGATAAAGTTGCAGGCCTCTTGAAATCGAAATGCATTGTCGATCTGCGCAATATTTATAAATTGCCAGAGATGGAAGAGCGGGGATTCCGGTATGTTTCGATTGGCCGCCCTGCCTTGTTCGTGACCTCCCGCAAAATTTAGCATAACTGGGGCGTGTCGCAAAATTTGTCAATTGATGACACACCCTAGGGAAAGAGAAAATCCCGATCATGGGTTAAGGATGGAATGGCCTGACGAAACCGCGCGACCTCGGTCATATCAATATCGGCATAAATCAATGCTGGCTCGGTTCCGCCTTCGGCAATAATTCGCCCCCACGGATCAATAATCAGGCTATGCCCATAAGTCTTCCGGCCCCCATCATGTGTGCCACATTGGGCCGGAGCCATAACAAAGGCACCGTTTTCGATGGCACGGGCGCGTAACAACACATGCCAATGCATCTCGCCTGTGGGCACCGTAAAAGCCGACGGCACCGCCAAGAGCGTTGCGCCAGCCTTCGCCAAAGTCCGGTACAGATGCGGAAAACGCACGTCATAACATATGGTCAATCCAAGGGTTGCCCCTTCTGTAGGAACAACAACGGCCGTGTGTCCTCCCGCGACCATCTCGCTTTCGCGGCGACTTTCTCCGGTCGGCAAATCAACATCGAACAAATGTATCTTGTCATAGCGTGCGGCAATCGTACCATCGGGACGAATGAGATAACTGCGATTGGCGACTTTATTGGCGGACACTTTGACAGCAATCGAGCCCAAAAGAATCGTCACCCC
>CAZMZK010000093.1:0-5324 GCA_964570705.1 uncultured Micavibrio sp. | reverse complement strand
GAAAAAACCACGATACCGTCCGGTTTGACCAAACGGGCGCACAGATCAACGAACATATCCGGATGATCCACATGTTCTATAATTTCCAATGCCAGAACCACATCGAATTTCTGTCCCTGATCCACCAAATCTTCGGCTGCGCCGTTGATAAAGGTTATGGGAAGATTTTCTTGGGACGCATTTTGGGCCGCATCTTGGGCCGCATGGGCCGAGGCGACAGAGATCGCGGTGGCATCGGCATCAATTCCGGTAACTTTGGCTCCAACGTTTGTCCCTAGGCGTGCCAGAGGGATGCTGATTAATCCACCGCCGCATCCGATGTCGAGAATGGTTTTTCCCGCAAGTGGGCCAATCGTATCTTTTAAAAAGCGCATCCGCGCCGGAGTCATCCGGTGCAAAGGGGCAAAAGCACCGTCAAGATTCCACCAATCTGCAGAATCTTTGGAAAAATGGGCGATTTCCGCTGTATTAATTGTCGAGCGGAGAGGGCGTTTGGAGGATATACGTGTGTGTTTCATATGGGCAGCATAGCATTTTTTTCGGGAATGCCTATAGGCAGGTTTTTGGAAAATTGCTATTCTCCTCGGAAATAATGGGAAAAATATCGTAAATGGCCTGTATTGTTGTTAAATTTGGCGGGACGTCCGTTGCTGATCCGGCACGCATAGAACGCGCGGCGGATAAAGTTTTAGCCGAAATCCGGCGCGGGAATCAGGTCGCGGTGGTGGTGTCGGCCATGGCGGGCGTCACCAACCAATTGGTGGCGTATTGTTCCCAGATCACAGCAGACGCAGATTCTTCGTCCGCATATTCCGAATATGACGCGGTGGTGGCCAGTGGAGAGCAAGTCACCAGTGGATTGATGGCGTTGGCGTTACAAAAGCGGGGACTTTTGTCCCGTTCCTATGCCGGATGGCAGGTTCCGGTGGTCACGAATACCCGGCACGGACGTGCGCGGATTGATGATATTCCCCCTACAGAATTGGAACGCGCTCTGGCGGACGGATATGTGCCAGTGATTGCAGGATTTCAAGGTGTGACCACAGACGGGCGCATCACGACCCTGGGGCGCGGAGGGTCGGATACAACCGCCGTTGCCATTGCCGCCGCATTGCGGGCAGATCGGTGCGATATTTACACGGATGTGGATGGTGTTTATACCTGTGACCCGCGCATTGTGCCACAGGCGCGGAAATTGCCCTGTGTGACCTATGAAGAAATGTTGGAAATGGCGGCTTTGGGTGCCAAAGTTTTGCACCCGCGGTCGGTCGAATTGGCGATGGCATGGGCCGTTCCGTTGCAGGTTTTATCCAGTTTTGATGAGGAAATTGGCAGTGATCTGGTCGGAACGGATGTCGTCAGAGAGGAAGATATCGTGGAAAAACACATCGTGAATGGCGTGACCTATGCGCGCAACGAAGCCAAAATTACCTTGCTGGCGGTGCCGGATAAACCGGGCATTGCGGCCTCTATCTTTGCGCCCTTGGGGGATGCCGGCGTGAACGTGGATATGATCGTCCAGAATATTTCACCCGATGGAAAAACAACCGATATGACCTTTACCGTGCCGCGCGGCGATGTGGCGTTGACGCAATCCGTGTTGGACAAAATTCCGGATCTGCACGCGGGAGACATTCGTGTGGATGCGCATGTATCCAAAATTTCGGTGATCGGTATCGGGATGAGCTCGCACACGGGAGTTGCCAAAACCATGTTCCAGACTTTGGCAGATCGCGGCATTAACATTCAGGCGATTACCACATCCGAAATAAAAATCAGTGTTCTGATTGCCGAAGATTACACAGAGTTGGCTGTTCGGGCTCTGCACACGGCGTTTGGTTTGGATAAAGATGTCATCTAAGCCGGATATTCTTCAGAATTTTCATACCCACTTGGCGGTGGGGGATATTTTGCAACGCGCCCGCGTTGAGAAGCAGCTGACTCTGGATGATCTGGAAGTCGCAATTCGTGTCAGTCGGGCGCATTTGGTGGCCATTGAAGAAGGGCGGTTGGAAGTCCTGCCCGGGCGCGTTTACGCATTGGGATTTATCCGTGCCTATGCCGATTATGTGGATCTGGATGCGGATAAAATCATCGAATTGTTAAAGCAACAATCCGGCGAAAAAATAGCTCCGCAAGACATTGTGACCGCTCCGGCGCCGGTGTTGGAAGATATGGCCTTGCCCACGGGAAAAATATTTTTGCTGATTCTGGGGGCTTTGATTGTTTTGATCGGCGCAAAATCGCTGTTTGCGGATCAGAAATACCTGTCAAACGAGACGATTCCGCCTGTGCCTCAGGATTTAAAAGCCCAGACAACGTTGCTGTCCAAACCGGCAGCCCCCGAAAAACCCGCACAGCAAACGGCGCAAACAGACGAAAAAACAGCATCTGCGACGAACGTGCCGACTCCGGCTCCGGCCGTGCCGTCCGCGGGCAATCAGGTTGTGTTGAAAGCCATCGAAAATGTGTGGTTGGAAATTCGTGACGCCCAACGTAAAACGATTTTCTCGCGCGTATTGGCCGTGGGCGAAGAATATTGGGTGCCCCAGGATCAATCGGGTTTGACCATGACGTTGGGGAATGCCGGAGGATTGCAGATTCTGGTGGATGGGACGGCTTTGCCATTCTTGGGGAAATCGGCACAGGTTGTCCGAAATGTGGTGTTGGATCATGACGCGTTAAAACAACGCTTGAAACCCGACCCGAAAAAAGCCATGTAAATGGCAAGAGACTGAAGAGGTTATCATGACAACAGATCACACCCTGCATCGCCCATGGCGGCACATTTCCCGCCGTCCTAGCCGGAAAATATGGGTTGGAAACGTGCCTGTAGGGGGCGACGCGCCGATTACGGTCCAATCCATGACCAATACGGTGACGCAGGATGTCGCGGCGACTGTGGCGCAAATCCATGCGTTGGAAAAGGTCGGGGCGGATATTGTCCGCGTGTCGTGTCCGGATGAGGATTCTTCGGCGGCTCTCAAAGAGATTGTGAAGCAAGTCTCGGTGCCGATTGTGGCAGATATTCATTTTCATTATAAACGCGCGATCGAGGCCGCAGAAAACGGCGCAGCGTGCTTGAGGATCAATCCGGGGAATATAGGATCGGAAGACCGCGTGCGCGAGGTGATTCAGGCAGCCAAAGACCATAATTGTTCCATTCGCATTGGTGTGAATGCCGGATCTTTGGAACGGGATCTTCTGGAAAAATATGGCGAGCCATGTCCGGATGCGATGGTGGAATCCGCCCAACGGCACATCCAGATTCTGGAAGATCATGATTTCTTTAACTTTAAAATTTCGTGCAAAGCCTCTGATCCGTTTCTGGCGGTCGCTGCGTATATGCAATTGGCGAATGTCTGTGATTATCCGTTGCATGTCGGCGTGACCGAAGCCGGAGGTTTACGCACCGGAACCGTGAAATCGTCCATTGGTATCGGCAATTTGTTATGGGCCGGTATTGGCGATACCATTCGGGTGTCGTTGTCGGCGGATCCGGTCGAGGAAATCAAGGTTGGATTTGATATTCTGAAATCCTTGGGGCTGCGCCATCGTGGCGTGAACGTGATTGCGTGTCCATCCTGCGCACGCCAACAATTCAATGTCATCAAAACCGTTGAGGAATTGGAAAAACGTCTGGAACACATCACAACGCCGATGACATTGTCGGTGATCGGATGTGTGGTCAATGGCCCGGGCGAAGCTTTGATGACGGATATCGGTTTGACGGGTGGCGGCAAAGGCACCCACCAGATTTATATCGGTGGTGACACGGCGCATCGTCTGGCCGAAGGCGATGAAAGCATTGTCGATCATTTGGTAAAAATGGTCGAAGACAGAGCCGCCAAGCTTTCTAAAGGCTAAATAATTAAGCCCTTTGTCTTCATGGATGTGACGCCGTTTCGGGACATAATCAAATGGTCATGGATTGTGATCCCCAAAGGTTTCGCCGCCAGGATAATGGCTTGGGTCATGTCGATGTCGGCTTTGCTCGGTGTTGAATCACCGCTCGGGTGGTTGTGAACCAGAATAATGGCCGTTGAGGATAGTTCCAATGCCCGTTTTACAATTTCCCGTGGATAGACGGGTGTGTGATCTACTGTTCCGGTTTGTTGAATTTCATCGGCGATAAGTTCATTTTTCTTGTTTAAAAAGAGCAGGCGGAAATGTTCTTTTTGTTCATGTGCCATGGTCGCGTGAATATAGTCAATCAATTTGGGCCAGTTGTTCAAAACAGGGCGGTTGATCAGATCTTGTTTCATCAGGTGGAAACTCGCCGCTTCGATGATTTTTATGGCGATGGCCGTGTTGTCCGACAAACCAAAATTGACCAGATCGGGGATGGGGGCATGAAAAACGCCATTTAACGAACCGAAGGTTTGAATCAATTTTTTGGCCAAAGGTTTGACGTCTCGTCGGGGTAATGCCAGGAACAAAATTATTTCCAGCAATTCATAATCGGCCAGAGCCTCAACCCCGCCACGGACGAACCGTTCGCGCAGGCGATCCCTGTGGCCGTTATGGTGCGGTGGGGCCTTGGCCGGAGCAGGTAACGGGGGAAGGTCATCATCGTAATGATTCATGGGCTTTCCCGTGTGTTGGTGCTAGCGCGTGATCTGGAAAAGGAGGATCAATTCGGAGCCTTTGTTTCGGGGAAGGGTTTCTTGTCACGAAAAAAATCAGGCGGTTCACTCAAGGCCCGAATGATCCGGATGTTGCGTTCGATATCCTGAAGATCGGGTTTCAGCTTTTGGGCTTGGTAAAGAAGTTCCAGAGCCAGATCTGTTTTTCCCTGTGCGGCCAGATTAAGAGCAAGATTGTTCATAATGGGCACTTTGTCTTTTCCGGTCCACAAAGTGAGAGAACGGCGGAAAGCCGCTTCCCCTTCAACATATTTTTCCTGGGCATCAAGGGCGTTCCCCAAATCACGCCAGGCGCGGTAATTCGCGCCATCTGCTTTGATGGCTTTGCGTGCTGCAAATTCCGCTTTGTCCAGATTGCCTTCGGAAAGATAGATGACCGAAAGTTCACTGTTGACCAAGGTTCCCGCGTCTTTGTTATCAGACCACGGGAGCAAGACGGTTTTTGCCTCTTTTATTTTATCAGCTTCGCGTAAGGCTTTTCCGTACCGCGCGGCCAGCATCGCATTTTTCTGGTCCCGCTGGTACGCGTTTTGAATAACCGAAAGGTCATCGCTCTCTTCGCCATAGAGAATATCACTGTTTTTAGCAGGATTCGGCAGCGACATGGCTTTATTAAGTGGAACGGCAGGACCTGTTGATTTTGCTCCTTCGTTGGTCGTTGTACATGCCGTCAAAGAC
>CAZMZK010000092.1:0-5363 GCA_964570705.1 uncultured Micavibrio sp. | reverse complement strand
AACCAAAGGATCCTTTCCTTCTGACGATGCCGCTCTCAAGCTCATCTATCTCGCCGCTTCTCTTATTTGGCTTAATTGATGACACGCCCTAGGGAAATCCAGAATTTTATTCCTATGTGTCCCTTGATTTGTGCGGATTTGCCGCACCTATTCACTGGATCCTCCGTACGCGTTTCGTTTTGCTGTCGCAAAATCTTCACTTGATCTCCACTTGATCTCCACTTGGCGGAGGATGACAAAAACCCCAGATTTCTGGGAAAAATTTTTAAATTAACGTTATGGCAAAAATTTATCTCTTGGGCATAAAAAAATCCCGGAGTTTCCTCCGGGATTTTCTTGAATATCATTAAGTGGATCATTGAACCTTTGCGTAAATACCACAGTTCGAACCAGAAAGATTTTCGTTGTAAACTCCGCCTACAGCTGTTGAACTTGCACAGTTTGTTCCCGTAGCCGCCGCCCCAGCACCTGTTGCACGAACAATACCGGTATTTGGCCCACCATCATCCAATTTACGATCAATATTGCCCGCCTGAACAGGGGTAAGAGGGCCATTTGCTGCTGAAACTGCTACACCTGGTCTTGTAGTTAAAGCAAGATATATACCACTCTGCAATGCTGTAGCAGCAGTAGCCGTTGGCCCTACCAACCCAGTCCCATTAGCTCCGGTTGATGTTCCCAAAACCCAAACACCTCCCAATGGGGTTGTTGGGTTAGACGTCCCAGAACCCAAGGCTGTCGCGGATGGGGAAACCCCACCTATCATTCCAGCAGCAGAAAGCTGTACGAAAGATGCGGCAGACTCAGATGTAGCAACAATAGCCGCCCCAGGGTTAAAGGTATTTGTCCCGGATGCAGCAACAGAAATCTGGCCGTCACCGTTTGTTGCGCCATTTGCCAGAATACACAAAGTTGCCGTGCAATTAGAAAGGCGGGAACCTGGGGTCGCAATATCGCCTGGTATAGCATTATACTTATCACGGAATCCGCTAATACCTGATTCAACTGCTTTTACTTGTGCCACGGTAGACGATACACGCGCGTTGTTAATCAGTTCCTGGCCTTTCAGGATACCGCCGATCAAAAGACCGATAATAATCATCACAATCGCCAATTCGACGAGGGTAAAACCGCCTTCGGTCTGGCGGATTTGTTGAGTGGAATGTGTCATGTAAAAACTCCATAGATTTGATGTAAATGACATTCAGAAAAACTCCCCCCGAATGGAAGGCATCGCAGTATAACCCAATTTTTCAATTTTGCTATGCCACATTTACCAACTTATACGATTTTTACTTAACAAAGACTTAATATCCCGCATTTTTTTTAAAATTCGTACATATTTGTCCTTTATTTTCAATTTCGGCGCAATTTTTATGGGCTTTGCTATTGAGGGGGGAGCGGTTTTTCGGTCGTTTCAGGAGATAAAATATCCTTTTGAGTCTCTTTTGAGGCCTCTTTCTGGACGCCAGAGGCCAACATCTGAACCAGCAAATCATCGCTGGGGTGCCCATCCACTTTCAAGCCATTTTTTTGTTGGTAGGATTTAATGGATTGCGTGAGGTCCGGAGAAATCATCCCGTTGGACACACCTGCAAACAACCCTTGCCGCGACAATTGATCCTGAATCTGGGACACAATCACCGGATCCGCTGTCACAGGGGCCGCAGCCATAGGAGCAGATGCCACGGCGGGCGATATCGACGTAGAGGATGCTTTTTTCCCCTCTTTTTGTTGGTCCGGCAAAGAGGGCCTTCCATCCGCCCCGATAAATCCGGCTTTTCCATCCGCCACTTTTTGCGCCGTCTGTGCCGCGTCTGTATCAGATATTTTAAGTTGGGATTTCAGGTGCGCCAAGGCTTTTGCCGCATCTGCATTCCCTTTATTCGCGGCCAAGCTGTACCAAAACACAGCTTCATCCGGTTGTGATTCGCCCAGAAGTCCGTTTTCTGAAATCATTCCCAAATTATAAGCCGCCTCAACAATACCGCCACGCGCCGCCTGTTCAAAATAAACCGCTGCGATATGGGGATTATATTCAACACCGACTCCTTCGATATAGGCAATTGCCAGATTATACAAAGCTTCCGGATGATGATTGGCCGCAGCCACGCGATACAAATCAATGGCTTTGGCCGTATCCTTTTCAACGCCCAAGCCCTGATGATACAACACCGCCAGATTATATTGCGCATTGGCCGAACCATTATGGGCTGCTTCTTCGAACCACTTGGCGGCCCGGGTATAGTTGACTTTTACACCGGCTTGACCTGCCGTATAAAGCGCGGCCAAATCATGCTGGGAGGCCACATCGCCTGCAAAAGCTTGTTTTTCTAAATCCCGCAATCCTTTCGGCAGAGCTTTGTCGGTGCGGATACGCTCCGACACAGGCATGGTTGGGGCCGCCGTCTTAAAATCCGCCACAGCTTTATCCTGAGCCTGTTGCGCCGATTGGAACTCCTCCGGCACGGCAGTTTCTGTTTCTGTATCTCTCAGATTCCCTGGCTCAATCTGGCTGGCAATTTGTGCGGCCTCGGCCATCATTTTATCTTGCTCAACCGGAGTTTTGGCCGTGTCAATTTTTGTGGCAAGGTCTTTCAGGCGATCTTCTGGCCGTTGATCTTCTCCCGCATCCCCTGTTTTCGAAGAAACTGATGGCGCAACAGATTCCGCCACGGGCTTTTTCACCGATAAAGGATTCAACTTTACAAACGCATAAATAGCCACGCTTCCGAACAAGACGGAAACAATTGCCACCACCACGGCCAATTGCATCAAGGTCATAGGGGGCGTTTGGGATTTGGGGCGCAAGGATGCCGCCAGATCCGCAACCGGACCCATATCGTGTGGAGCAGCCTGACCAGAGGGCGCAGATACCGCTGCCGACATTTTCAACGTATCATCCCCCGTCCATGCAGGGGTTTGTGGTAAATTCGTTCGTGCCGCAACCGCTTGGTCCGTCAGCAATACAAGAGCCTTAGCCTTCAACGTATCTTGTGTCTGGACCAAGGTTTCTTCCACAACTTCCAATTTACGGATCAATCGGGCTTTGTCTTGGCCCAATTGCTCGACCCGCTTGGCCAGTTTCGTGTTTTCGGAAATAGCATCCTCAACCCGCACAATGGCACTTCCGGCGGCTGTTTCCACCGAATTAATCTTATCCTGCAATTTGGCCTGATCTTGCTTGGAGGCCTCCAAAGCCACCGTCTGGTCCTTTAATTGTTGTTCCAGCCCGATTTGTTTTTCAACCAATTCTTTGACGAAAACTTCCCGCTGGTTCATCTGGGATTCCATCTCGTGGAAAGACTTTTCTGTCTTACCGGCCAAGCCATTCATGTCGGCGATTTGTTTGCGGCAAATTTCCAGTTCTTTCCACAGAATTTCGCGTTCTTTCTCGCTCTGACGCAGACGATCGCCCAAATCGGTCAACAACCGCACGATCTGAAGCTGTTGCAACGGATTTTGTGTGCCTGTCAAAGCCGCCGCATCCCGAATATCGTCTTTAATCTCTTCGCGGCGTTGGGCTTTGGCCTCCTCTTTCGGGGACAATTTCTCTTCGGCTTTTTCGGAAGGTGCGGCAGGCGCGCCTGCAGAAATCGTTGCTCCGTTCGAGACGGCTTTCATCTCGACCTCAACCGAAAGGCTTTCCGAAAGGGCGTCGGCCACAGATTCTGCCTGTGTAACCTCCCCCTCCTCGTCCATCTCCATTTTCGGAGCAATGCGCCGAGAGGCTTGTGACGGCATGGCTGCGCCTGACTGGTTGGCCGCACGTTTCATAACCCAGTCCTGCAAACTAAATTTTTTACCCGAATTGTCTTCCATGGGATGCACCCTACCATTATTTTGTATAATATAGCCAAGAAAAAATTTCCTACCTCTAAAGTTTTCCACAGGTGAAACGCGCTCTTTATATAGGATTGGTTTAGGTTCCCCCTTGGCAGAATGGTTAAAATCTGGCACCGTAATGGCCGCAAAACCGAATCCGGAGAGTCTCCCTTATGTCCCTGAAAAACGAAGAAATTACTTCCCTGATGGAATTATTGTCATCACGGATCTGCCATGACCTTGTCTCCCCTGTGGGGGCCATCAACAACGGACTGGAGTTTATGGAGGATATGGCCGACGATCCCGAAGGACGCAAGGAAGCCACCAACCTGATCGCCCACAGCGCCACCGCCGCCGGAGCCCGTTTAATGGCCTTTCGTCTGGCCTATGGTGCCGGTGCCGTGGAGGGCAACGTAAAACCCGAAGACGTCCAAAAAGCCTTTGGCACACTGATCCGCACCGATGGAAAAATCCGTCAAAGCTGGGATCCTTACGGCCCTCTTGGCATCGCGGCCTCCACACGGGGCTTTGCCAAAATCCTGATGGGAGCCTTGATGCTGGCCCAGGATAGCCTGCCCAAAGGCGGTTTGGTCTTTGTTGATGCCGGCACAGGAGCCGAAACCCTGATCAAAGCCGAGGGCACAGGGGCCACCGTTCGCGATTTGGTCACAGACGCCCTTGCAGGAACCTTGGAGATCTCAAAAATCGACCCCCGTTTGGTTCACCCGTATATTCTGGGACAATCGGCCCGCACCTATGGATTCACGATCACGCTGAAAGAGCAAGCCGAAGGCTTTGTCACTTGGTCTATCCGACATACAGGTGTTTAACACCATGCAATTTCTCTCCTCCAAAGACTACCCTGCTCTTCTCCAACAACACCGTTTCCAGCCTCCGGAGGGCTGGGATTGGGGCTTTCGTACAGTTGACGATGTCAAAATCCGTTATGGCCAACCCAGAACGCGGAAAAATTATGACGCTGTCGTCGCAATTGTGGGAGGATTAGGTGATTTTGGCGAACAATATTACGAATTTGCCAATGATTTGGATGCCAAAAACCTGAAACCCATCATCATTGATTTACCCGGACAAGGAGGATCCAGCCGTTACCTTCCGGACGATCCCATGAAGCGCCATTCTGATGGATTTGATAAACTTCTGGCTCAAATTCATGTCGTCATGGACGAGATTGTCCTCTCATCCGCCATTGATGCCGAAGATAACCATAAACGCCTTCCCATTATATTGGTGGCCCATTCCATGGGCGGGCATGTTGCGCTCCGCTATTTGGCCGAATACAATAAATCCACCCGCGGAACCGATATTTTTTCCTGTGCGGTCTTAACGTCTCCAATGGTCGGGATGCAGGCGGTCAATGCGTTTCCGCGCATCGTTGCCAGATCTATTTTGGCGTTGCTTTCCCTTCGTCCGAAAGATTACGTGCCCGGCGGAAGCGCGTGGTATGAGGGATACCGCGAACGCCCGGGGTTCAGAGGGATTTTTTCCTCGGATCCCGAACGGTATGCTCTTCAATCCGC
>CAZMZK010000091.1:0-5414 GCA_964570705.1 uncultured Micavibrio sp. | reverse complement strand
CGTCTGTCCAGATAATCCGGTGGCAACCCGTCGCGCATCACCCCGATCAGAATGCTGGAAATCTTGTCCGTCGAGGTTAATTGTAGCGGAACCGATCCCACCAGATAGGTTTTGGCATCCTGCAATTCTTTGGGGGTAATCGGGGCAGAGGTCATGCCCGCCATCACCTGTTTGGTCAAATCAACGACCTGTTGCGCCGTTTCGTTGCGTGTGGCCGCGCCGATCGTCAATAATTGCGCCGATTGCATATCGTTCAACCCACTATAAATCCCATAGGTCAAGCCCCGCTTTTCGCGCACTTCTTCGGTCAACCGTGATCCGAATCCCGAACTTCCCAACACAAAATCCATGACTTCCGCTGCCGGATAATCCGGATCATCATGACGAATCCCCTGTGCCACCATATTCACCACCGTTTGCGGAACATCCTGGGAATACAGCGTGACCGATGATATGTCCGACAGAGTCATATCCGGCACTTTTTTGACCTGCGCCGTATCCGGCAAAGCTCCGAATACCTGATCCAACACCTGTTCCAATTGCGCTTTGGTCATATCTCCGGAAACCGCCACGATCAGATTGTCCCGCGCCAATTGCGTTGCAAATTTTGCCCGCACATCATCCGGTGTAATTTTGGGCAAGCTCGACAACGTTCCACCCGTGTTCAACGCATACGGGTGATCTTTGAATACCACCGCATTCGTCAAACGGGCATTCATCCATTCCGGATCGGTCATATTGCTGCGAATGCGCACCAGATTGCTTTCGATCATACGGGCAAGCGGATCCGCCTCAAGACGCGGCTTGCTCAACGCCAGAGCCAATAAGCGATACGCCGTATCCTGATATTTGGTCAATGTTTTGACCGATCCGCCGAAATCATCCCGTGAGGATGCAAAACCCAGCGCAATCGAATGATCCTCCAAGGCCGCCTGAAACTCTTTGCTGGTCAGATCGCCTGCCCCTTCATCCAATGTATTGGATAAAATCTGGGACACGCCTTGTTTATCGGCCGGATCATTAACGGCCCCTGCCCCCTTGAATAAAAACCGCACGGACACAACGGGGACAGTATGATCTTCAACCAACCATGCGCGAATGCCCTTGGGCGATGTGACCTCTTGAACCTGTAAAATGGCCGCCGACGCAGTAACCGGAAAAAACGCCACCGCAATCCCACACACCGCAATCAGACACACATGTTGGAACAATATATGTTTCATCATTTTACACCCCCATGCGATAAATTGGATAATTGGGATGATTTGGGAACCAAATACCCCGTCACAGGCAGGTGCGCTGGTTTTTCCGGATCCAGATATGTTTTTAAAACACGCTGAACATCCTGCGCGCTCACCGCCGCAATCTGATCGGGGTGGGTTTCTACATCCTCCAATGTCAGACCATAGGACAAGGCCTGCCCGACCACCATCGCCGGCCCCATTACGCTGTCACGTGCATACAGTTCGCGGTCCATCATCCGCATTTTGGCTTTATCAATCTCGGCCGCCGGAATACCGCGCACCATCAAGTCTGCCAATTTTTTGCTAATGCTCTTTTCCAGATCAGGAAGAGTCACGTGCGGGGCCGGTGTTGCCGACAGCCAGATACTCCCCTCCCCACGCGAATCCCCTTCAAAGGATAAATTAATCTCGGATGCTTTTTTATCCTGCACCACCAAGGATTGATACAACTCGGTCGAGGCGCCGCCGCTCAATGTTTCCATCAAAACATCCAAGGCCAAGGCGTCTTTTTTGTTGAGGATATAACTGGGGGCGCGCCATGCACGCATCAAAACAGGTTGGCGCAAATCTTCACGATCCAGCGTCACTGTCACAGGTGCCGGAAAATCCGGAGTCAAAGGCCGAATATGGTCAGGAACGTGATGCGCCGGAATGACCCCATAGAATTTTTTGGCCATGGGCAAAACATCCGCCATGGTCACATCGCCCGAGACAACCAGAATGGCATTATTCGGGGCATACCATGTCGTGTAATAATTCTGGACATGGGTACGGTTTAATGTCGGCATTTCATCACGCCAGCCGATAATCGGCACTTCATACGGCGTGGCCGTAAACAGCACGGCGCGCATCTGTTCGGAAAACAAGGCTTGAGGATCATTGTCCGTGCGCATACGGCGTTCTTCGATAATCACCTTGCGTTCTTGGTCAATCTCTTGGGGCGGCAACGTGATATTGATCATCCGGTCGGCTTCCAACGCCATCACGCGGGGCAATTGATCCTTGGCCACCGATTGAAAGAACGAGGTGTAATCCCAACTGGTAAAGGCATTGTCTTCGCCGCCCATGCTGCGGATAATTTTGGAAAAATCTCCGGCTGGAATGGCTTTGGTGCCCTTGAACATCAAATGTTCGAGAAAATGTGCGGCACCGGAGACCCCGTCCCCTTGAGGCTCATCCGCCGCCCCGACTTTGTACCACACCATATGCGTGACAACAGGCGCGCGATGATTGGAAATAACGACAATCTGCATGCCATTCGCCAATGTCGCCGTCTCGGCGTTATACACCTTGGAAGACGCTGCAAAGCCCGGAGACACAGGCCCCATCAGAGCCACCGAGACAACCAGAACAGACAGGATACGCAAAACAGATCCGGATTTCATGCTATCGCTACTCGCCTTGTTAAAAATCTCCGTTGCTTTCCTTTTTTTAAACGGTCCGTTTATAAAAAGCAATCACTCCAAAGCCCAAAACACCTCTTTACAGCTCAAACGCCTTGAATTTTTTATCCCTTTATGAGAGGCTCTTTTTTTATCTGGCCCCACCAAAACCGAACCGAATTATTGAGGATGCTCTATAATGAAAATCACTTATTACGGACATTCCTGTTTTTCCGTCAACGTGAATGGGTTTAACCTCTTGTTTGACCCTTTTGTTACCGGAAATCCCGCCGCGAGTCATATTGATATTTCGACCATTCCCGCAGATTATATCCTGATATCCCACGGACATCAGGATCATATTCTGGATGTCGAAGCGATTGCCACACGCACAGGCGCAAAACTGATTTCCAATTACGAAATTATTTCGTGGTTCAAAGAAAAAGGCATTGATAACGGACACCCCATGAATATCGGCGGGGCCTTTGATTTTGATTTCGGAACGGTCAAATATGTGACGGCGATCCATTCTTCCTCCCTTCCGGACGGAACATACGGAGGAAATCCGGGAGGATTTGTTATTACCCCGAAAGGCCTCCGGTCAGGTTTTTATTATGCAGGCGACACCGCATTGAGCTATGATATGAAATTGATCGGGGAAACCGAGGATATCGAATTTGCGATTCTTCCCATCGGCGATAATTTTACGATGGGAATCAAAGACGCTCTCCGTTGTGCCGAATTCATAGGCACACATACCGTAGTTGGCGTTCATTATAATACGTTTCCGGTTATCTGGATCGATATAAAGAAAGCCCGCACAACATTTGACGAGACAGGAAAAACGCTCCTTCTGCCAAACATCGGCGAAAGCATTGATATCTAAAAATCTGAAAGCCCCCTCATCCGACTTCGACTAAAGGCTTACAGCCTTAAGCCGGAGTTGGGGACGAAGGAAAAACCTCTAGCTCTTGAATGAAATGCACAACGTCATTAGAAGGAGGCTCCTTGTCTTTAATATACGCAGCGGAATCTCTTTGTTCCTTTAAAATTTCAAGCATTTTTCGTGTTCCCACAAATTGGACATTTTCTGTTCCTTTTCTATGACCATAGATCAACCAGAAAAAAACAAAGTTTCTTGCAACCAAGGTATCATCTCCTGCATTGCTCGACACACTGCTAAAATCTTTTGCGCCGATCGCCCCTCCCCACTTATTTTTAAGCGTTCGATACTGTCTTCGTAAAGGATCCACTGTTATTGTCAGAATTGGATCCACAACCAACAAAAAGGCATCTGCTAAAATTCCCATCAATAAAACTCCCTTATTCAGAAACCGGAATGCCGTTCCGTAAAACGAAATTGCTCTTATGTCAACATATATATGTCTTATGGCGTAGATTTAATTCAAAAGAAAACGGTCAAGCTCCCTCTGGTGCGAGGATTGTTATCATATGTGGATAATCCGGAACAGATGACGATTTTGTTTGAATTTCCGTGAGATACACGGCATTTTACAGGCATTCCTTTGAAAACAGAATATAATGGCACACAAAATGCCGCCCCCAACACAACGATCCCCGATGGTATCGGGATAAGACGAGGTAAGAGAGATTATGAGTGATAAAAAAAATAGTGCGGTCAAAACCGTTATGATTGTCGTTATTCTGCTGGCCGTGGCCGGAATTGCCTATACGGTTTTGAACAAAAAACCAGATTTCACCGATACCGCAGCGCCGGTGGCTCCGCTCACCGAAACGGCTCCACAGCCCGAAGCCGCACCATCCTCGCCCGCTACAACCCCTTCCCCGGAAACCGCCTCCGAAACTCCGGCTGCCCCCGCTGCCGAGCCCCCCGCAGTTGTCGTAGAAACAAAAACATTGAATTTGCCGGCCGCGCCGACCCCGCACATCCCGACAACCGAAGCATCGAAAGATCCGGCTGTAGAATCCATGATGGGGATCCGTAAGTTGGGCAGTGACACCGCTCCGATCAAGGTTGTGGAATATGCCTCCTTGACCTGCGGCCACTGCAGCGCGTTCCACAAAACGGATTTCCCGAAACTGAAAGCCGAATATATCGACACCGGCAAAGTCCAGTTTATTTTCAAGGAATTCCCGTTAAACAAACCGGCTGTTGATGCCTCAAAAATCCTTCGTTGCATGCCGGAAGACAAGTATATCGCGTTTCAGGATCTGTTGTTTTCCGAACAGGAAAAATGGGCCTATTCCCCCGATTATCTCGCCTCTTTAAAACAAAACGCCAAACTGGCGGGCTTGTCCGAAGAGCAAATTAATGCCTGCCTCAATAACAAAGACCTGGAAAACCGGATCATTGGCGACATGAAAGCCGGCAGTGAAAAATACAAAGTGGAATCCACCCCCACCTTTATCGTGAATGACGGCGCCAAAACCATTGTCGGACATCAACCGATTACGTTTTTTGAAGAAACGTTCAACGGTATTCTGACAGGGAAAACCGCGCCGGCATCCGACGAAAAGAAATAGACCTCAACGGGAAGAGAACACCACATGTCAAATTTCAGCCGCCTTCGCCTGCACGGGTTTAAATCCTTTGTTGAAAAAAGCGATTTGGATATTGGCCCTGGCCTGACGGGCATTGTTGGCCCGAACGGGTGCGGCAAATCCAACCTTGTGGAGGCATTAAGCTGGGTGATGGGGGAAACCTCGGCCAAGCGGTTGCGCGGCAATGGCATGGATGATGTGATCTTCAACGGCACCACCGGACGTCCGGCGCGGAATTCCGCCGAAGTATCGGTGGTTCTGGACA
>CAZMZK010000090.1:0-5439 GCA_964570705.1 uncultured Micavibrio sp. | reverse complement strand
CCCAGACACGTTTCTTGATCATCGATGCGCAGAGCGTCAAGAACACGGATACAGCCGAAGAGAAAGGCTATGATGCAGGGAAAAAGGTATCGGGTATAAAACGCCACATCGCAATAGATACCAACGGTTTGCCTCATATGATCCACATCACAACGGCGGACGTGACGGATCGGGCGGGTGCTTTGAGTGGATTTACCGCTTACAAAGAAAACCTGTCAAAGGTTGAAAAAGTACTGGCTGATGGTGGTTATACAGGAACTCCTTTCTCAACGGGTGTCAAAGAAATATTGGGTGCAGAGGTCGAGATTGCCAAACGCAACGAGCTTCATAAATTTGAGGTCATTCCCAAACGTTGGGTCGTTGAACGCTCCTTCTCATGGCTTGAAAAATGCCGACGCCTCTGGAAAAACTGCGAACGTAAACTTAACTCAAGCCTCAACATGGTCGCTCTCGCTTTCCTGGCCTTATTTATCAAAAGATCATGAACAGGTTCTAAGCGTTATTAACGTCATTTCTCAAGTCATTACATGATGGATGCTGATGGCAGCGACAAACCTCATCCGAAGTAAGGCAAAATAGGGGGGTATGATCTGTTTCTGGTTTTTCTTTATCCGAACATCTTTCCGCCATAAAAAGAGGCGTGAGTTTGTGGCTCACACCTCTTGTATCTTTTCTGAAGGGCGACTTCGTATTACCGCACGTAGATATGAACCTCGTTATCGGTTACGGTATCGCTGGAGGCGTAAGAAATATCCAGCTTATCCATCGGCAGGCCCATTTGGGTCATGGCGCGCAGAACCTTTTCGGCGTTGCGGCGGGATTTTGTGCTTTCAATGGCGACCTGGGCGGCATTGCCTTGGGTCGGATGAACGGCCACCATTTCAAAGCGGGCGTTTGGATATTTCTGCAACGCTTCGTTCAGGGCCATATACACAGGTTGTTCGTAATTTACGTCCGCTTTATCAAAGCGAATTTTGACCAAGGGGCGTGGATTGGTCACGGATGGAGGCTGTGCCGGATCCGACAATCTAGCCGCTGTGACCGTGTCTGTTGATTTCGCAGTGGACGAGAATGGACGGTTTGACAGGGCTTTTCCAAATAAATCGCCATCGGCAACCGCCAAGGACAGGGTTCGCAGGTTATTGCGTTCTGTGGTGAGGTAGGCACTGGCGCGGGTAATATCGTCGTTTACGTTGTTTTGCAGACGATCAATGACGATAATCGTGTTGTTGATGCTGTCTTCCAATTGCGCCAGTTGAACGTGGTCTTCTTCAACCGCACCGGTCAGGCCATAGGCAGAACGGGTGTTTTCCAACAAATAGGACGCGACAGATCCGGCTTTGGTAATTTCAATAGCCAGATTGTTAAAATCATCCACGTTGGCGGCCAATTTATCCAGGCTATCCTGCGCATTCGCCAATTTTTGCAGCAAGCGCGGGTTTCCGGGGGTGGTGCCGGACTGCAATTGGGTGCTGATCGTTGCGGTATCGGCGTAGTAGGTGGCCGCTTTATCCTGATTGTTCTTTTCCGCGGTCAGCAAGCGTTCGGATAATTTCGCCAGATCGGATTGCAATTCTCCCAAATCGTGATGGACGTTTCCAATCTTGCGGGACACCATCGTGTCCGATGTGCCGTAGTACGAGCCAAGAAGGCTTTGCGGGGTAATCGATTCGGTTTGGGCCGGTTTGGTGTAAACCTGTCCTGCCAAAGCCGGAGGCAGAGGTTGGTTTGTGATAATCAAGGCCGGGGTTTTGCCCGTAGGTTGTGCGGAGGCACCCGCACTTGCTCCAATGCTGGTCACAGCGATCAAGGACACTGATAAGAGGGCACGACGTACACAGCGCGAGGTCGAAATTTTTTTCATCGAATGGGGTATTCCCTTTTGGAAATTTGTATTTCAAAGCGAGCGGCGAATCATCTCTTCACCCCGCATATAGACTTGTAACTTATGGAATTGTATAGAAATTTTGTCAAGAGCAGATCGATCTTTGCCTTGTATTATCATCTCTTTTTTTCGAAAATTTTGAAAAGAAAGCGCATTTTAGTGCTTGCTTTTTCCAAAAGCCTCACGTATGGTCTGCCCGCTTCCCCAGTTGATCAGATACTGATCAGACGTTGGTTAGACGTTGATCACGCGGGGGCGTATTGAAAAAAGGATTGCACCCGTAGCTCAACTGGATAGAGCACCTGACTACGGATCAGGAGGTTCGGGGTTCGAACCCCTGCGGGTGCACCATTTACTTTCTTTATAAGAAGCCCCCAGATACACATCGCGGGGGTTTTTTATATCCGGATTTTTAAGGTAAAGGCCCATGGTAAATAACATTGTATGCGGGATTGATTTCGGTACATCCAATTCGGCGGTGGCGATGGTTCAGGAAACCCGCGTGATTCTGGCCGATCTGGAAAACGGAAAACCCACCATCCCGAGCGCGGTGTTTTTCAACACGGATGAGCATCACACGGCCTTTGGCCGGCAGGCGATCGACGAGTATCTGGATCATTACAGCGGCCGTTTTATGCGGTCATTAAAATCCATTCTGGGCAGTGATCTGATGCGGGAATCAACCTTGGTCGGGATCAAACGCATGGATTTTTCCGACATTATCGGGTGTTTTATCGGCGAGATCAAACGCCGCGCCGAATCGCAGATCGGTCAGGATTTGACCGATGTGGTGATGGGGCGTCCTGTCCATTTTGTCGATGATGATCCGGATGCGGATCAACGTGCCGAAAACGAATTGCGGCTGATTGCCTTGCGCCAAGGGTTCAAGAATATCGCGTTTGAATTCGAACCGATTGCCGCTGCCCGGGATTACGAATCGCACCTGACCGCCGAGGAAGTCGTTCTGGTGGTTGATATCGGGGGGGGGAACATCGGATTTTTCGGTTGTTCGTCTCTCTCCCGAGTCACGGCAACGGACAGATCGCGCCGCGGATATTCTGGCGAATGCTGGGGTGCATATTGGCGGCACGGATTTTGATAAACGGTTTTCTCTGCATGCCGTTATGCCGCATTTGGGGTATGGCAGCCGCCTGAAAAACCATTTGGATGTGCCCAAGACAGAATATCATATGTTGGCCACATGGCATTTGATCAATTTTCTGTACACGCGCAAAAACATGGCTGCGGTCAAAGCCATTTATCAGGATGCCGAACGTCGTGATCTGGTGGCGCGGTTTGTCGATGTGCTGGAGCACCAGAAAGGCCACGAGATTGCCGCCCGTGTCGAGGCTGCGAAAATCGCCCTGTCCGATTATGCTACGACTGCGATTAATTTAACTGCCATCGAACGGGATTGGATGATTGAGGCCTGTCAATCGGACGTGATTGCGGCCACCGAATCCGATGTCGCAAAAATTATCGCGACGGCTACCGCGACCGTGGAAAACGGGGCGGGGCTTTCTCTGTCGGCGATTGATACGATCTTTATGACGGGAGGATCCACGGCCCTTCCGCAATTTGTGGACTCTGTCCAACGTGCGTTTCCAACGGCCAAATTGATGATGGGCGATCGTTTTTCCAGCGTGGCAACCGGTCTGGGGATCACGGCCGGACAACTCTATAAAAATTTTATTTGACTTTATCTAAAATTTTATGTAAATTATAAGTATGAGGATAAGTAATACGGGCTTCGGGTCCGGTGGTCTAGAAGTAAAGTCTGAGGGAATAGAATAAGAAAGTAGTGGTGAGCGTGCGCTGTTATCGTCGTCATGCGGTAACAGGATGAAGGGAATAAGATAGAGAATTTGATTTTCTGGTACCCATAACTTTTTAAATCCGCCTTCGGGCGGATCTTTTTTTGTTGTGATTGCGGAAGGGGCCATTACATTATATAATTACAACAAATCTTTCTCCCTCATTCCTCCTGATATAAGGATTCCCCCATGATTGTGTCCCGTGTTCTTGATGTGACGTCCCATCCCAGTTTTGATGCGCATGAGCAGGTTGTTCTGTTCAAAGATCCGGAATTACGCCTGCAGGCCATTATCGCCGTGCATAATACGCATTTGGGCCCATCTTTAGGGGGCTGCCGTATGTATCCTTATGCCAGTTTTGATGCGGCGGTGACCGATGTGTTGCGCCTGTCGCGGGGCATGACCTATAAATCGGCCTTGGCGGGATTGCCGTTGGGGGGTGGGAAAGCCGTGATTATCGGCGATCCAAAGACAGCCAAATCTCCTGCCTTTATGGAACGCTTCGGGGAGGCCGTGGATAGCTTAAAAGGGGCCTATATCACTGCCGAGGATGTCGGGTCCACGGAAGAGGATATGGTGTTCATTTCGCATAAAACGAGTTTTGTGGCGGGGCTGCCGCATCAGGGCGTGATGATTGACAGTGTGGCCGGTAACCCGTCCCCTGTGACAGCCTATGGAGTTTATTGCGGGATCAAGGCCTCCGTCCGGCATGTATTCGGGCAGGACGATCTGGTGGGGCGGCGTATTGCAATTCAGGGCGTTGGAGCAGTCGGGTCGGCTTTGGCGAAATATCTGGCGCAAGACGGCGCAAAATTGGTGGTGGCGGATATCCATCCGGAGGCAATCGCGCGGCTTCAGGCCGATTTGGGCGAGGTGTCCATAGATGTGGATGATGTGACGACGATTCATGCGGCGGACGTGGATGTGTTTGCGCCTTGTGCGTTGGGTGCCGGATTGAATGACCAGACTATTCCCCGGATACAGGCCAAAATTGTGGCAGGAGCCGCGAATAACCAATTGGCCGAGGCGCGGCATGATCGGGCTTTAAAAGAGGCAGGAATTCTGTATGCGCCGGATTATGCGATTAATTCCGGTGGAATTACCAGTGTCGGGTATGAATATTTCGATCGCACAGGGCGCAATCCGTATGATTATCACCTGACCCGGGACCGGATGATGGCTCATGTCGCTAAAATAGGTACAACTCTGGAGTCGATTTATGCTTTGGCAGAAAGCAAAGAGTGGGGAACGGGCGAAGCGGCCAATTCCTTGGCCGAACATATTTTCAGACACGTCCGGAAGACGTAGGACGTGTCATCACTTATAATCTTTTGGACTGCGAACCGCACATCCTAATGCCCCTTGGGCTAATGCCCCTTGGGCTTCTGTTTTTCAAATACGTTTCTGTATTCTGCGATACGGTTCTCGAAAAGCCCGGTTCTCGTCATAAAATCTGTCAAGTGATGACACGCCTTAGCCCTTATCGCCCAGAACCTCTTTTACCTTGGCCGCGAGTTGTTTCAGGGTAAAGGGTTTGGCAAGGAAGAAAATACCATCCCCCAACGTGTCCTTTAATTTTTCTTCGCTGTATCCGGAGACAAAGATAATTTTCAAATCCGGCATAACGGCACGGATTTGCTTGGCCAAGGTGGGGCCATCCATCCCGGGCATCATCACATCGGTAATCAACAAATCAATCGGGGTGGTTTGTTCCTGGAAAACATCCCATCCGGCTTCCCC
>CAZMZK010000089.1:0-5655 GCA_964570705.1 uncultured Micavibrio sp. | reverse complement strand
AACCTGTTCATGATCTTTTTTTTAGGATTCACATAAAGTAAGAAATGTGATTCATAGAGAGTCCTTTGGAAAGATGAGGACGAAATGAAACATAAATACCCGAGTGATATAAGCCGAGAAATATTTGAAGAGAAAGTGCTGCCAGTTTTGAGCCGTGCGCGGAAGAGAACAAAGCCTATCAGTGTTGATTTATATGACGTTTTTAATGGTGTTCTGTTTTAAAGAGCGGATGCCAGTGGCGGATGTTGCCATCTGATTTCCCGAAATGGCGGACCTGCTATGATTATTGGCAAAAATGGAGTGCAAAACAAGACAATAATCTCAGCCTCTTGGAAGAGGCTTTAAAAAAATGTGGTCGCGGACGTACGACAAGGCCTTGGGCGGGATGCCCAGACACGTTTCTTGATCATCGATGCGCAGAGCGTCAAGAACACTGATACAGCGGAAGAGAAAGGCTATGATGCAGGGAAAAAGGTATCGGGTATAAAACGCCACATCGCAATAGATACCAACGGTTTGCCTCATATGATCCACATCACAACGGCGGACGTGACGGATCGGGCGGGTGCTTTGAGTGGATTTACCGCTTACAAAGAAAACCTGTTAAAAAAAGCAGGGTAAATTGGTCAGGGATAGCGGAAGTAAAATACATTGTGACGAGATAGGCAGAGATAGGTCGGACTAAACATGATTTTTGTCTCACTTGGATGTCCCACCAGTGAAACTATGGTCTAACTTATTGATATTAAAGGAATGGTGCGCCCGGAGGGACTCGAACCCCCGACCAAGCCGTTATGAGCGGCTCGCTCTAACCAACTGAGCTACAGGCGCACTCCTGAAAGATTTCAGTTGCGGTAATTAAACGGAAAGTTTTGTGAAAATCAAGGGGAAACATCTCCCCCGCCCAGAAAACAGGCTCTTGATCCTCTGCCAATCTCTGTTAGGTTAAGGTTATGACCAGTGAATCGAATCAATCTCCGCCGTCCTCCCCCGTAAATGCTCCCGAAAAACCATCGGTTGCCAGTCGATTTTTTGCCTATCTCCGTGGGTGTTTTTTAACCGGTATTGTCGTGACGGCACCGGTCGCTTTGTCGTTGTATATTGTTTGGTCGATCCTGATCTGGATTGATGATCGGGTCGGTGAAATTGTTCCCCTTCACTTGACGGGGGAGGGATCTATCCCCGGATTGGGTATTGTTCTGGCGGTGTGTTTTTTCATCCTGATCGGATGGTTTGCCCGTAATTTTATCGGATTGATTTTGTTACAGTTTTCGGATTTTGTTCTGGAACGCTTGCCACTCGTCAAAACGGTGTATGGGGCCTTGAAACAGGTTTTTGAAATGGTGATGGGCAAGCAAGCCCAGGCTTTCCGCGAAGTGGTGATGATTGAATTTCCCCGGAAAGATGTGTGGACCATGGGGTTCCTGACCGGAAAAACCACTGGAGAATTGGCCGAGAAAATCGGGGAATCGTATTTGAACGTATTTGTTCCGACCACGCCCAACCCGACATCCGGTTTTTTAATGATGGTACCGGAAAAAGACGTCAAGCGTTTGGATATGAGTGTGGATGAAGGCTTAAAGGCTATTGTATCCTGTGGGTTGATTATGCCGAAACATGCGGCGCCTGTCTCTACCAAAGACTCCCCCACCAAAGATACCCCCACCAAAGACTCATAGAATAGAGGAGAGTGCTATGTCCCGTATTCTTGTCACTGGAGCCGCAGGGTTTATCGGCTTTCATCTAGCGCAGGTTCTGTTGGAGCAAGGCCACGATGTGCTGGGGCTTGATAATATGAACGATTATTATGACGTGACGTTGAAAGAAGCCCGTCTAGCCCGATTAACACCGCATTCCGCGTTTCGTTTTGTGAAAACCGGATTGGAAAATAAGGCCGAAATGGAGGCTGTCTTTGCCAGTTTCCAGCCAGATTACGTGGTTAATCTGGCGGCGCAGGCGGGGGTTCGGTATTCTATCGAAAACCCTCAGGCCTATATCGATAGCAATCTGGTTGGTTTTGGCAATATTCTGGAGTGTTGTCGTCATCACGCGGTCAAGCATCTGCTATTTGCCTCATCCAGTTCGGTTTACGGAGCCAATACCAAAGTGCCATTCCAGACCACGGACTCCGTGGATCATCCGTTAAGCCTGTATGCGGCCACCAAAAAAGCCAATGAATTGATGGCGCATACCTATGCCAATTTGTTCAAATTGCCATGCACAGGGTTGCGCTTTTTCACTGTTTATGGCCCGTGGGGGCGGCCGGATATGGCGGTGTACGGATTTACCAAAGCGATTTTTAATGGCGCGCCGATAAATGTGTACAATCACGGCGACATGCAGCGCGACTTTACCTATGTGGATGATATTGTCGAAGGCATTGTCCGGTTAATTCCTCTGCCACCTGCGGAAAATCCGGCATGGGCTCAGGAAAATCGGGAGCATCCGGACCCGTCTTCCAGCTTTGCGCCGTATAAAGTTTATAACATCGGCAATAACCAACCCGTGCGGTTGATGGATATGATCGAGACGCTGGAGGCGGCGATTGGCAAAGAGGCCGTCAAAAATTTCCTGCCGATGCAACCCGGCGATGTGCCTGCCACCTATGCCGACATTGATGATCTGGAACGGGCGATCGGGTTCCGCCCTAAAACGTCGCTGGCCACAGGGTTACAAAATTTTGTGGCGTGGTACCGCACGTTTTACCAGATTCCTGTATAGAGCCGTTTATGGTGCGTGATATCACCCGATTTGCGCCGTCGCCCACGGGCTATCTCCATGTCGGGCATGCCTTGTCCGCATGGTTTGCGTGGGAGCAGGGATCCCAGTGTCTGTTGCGGATCGAAGATATTGACAGGACACGGTGCAAACCTGTCTTTACCGACGCTGTGTACGAGGATCTGCAATGGCTGGGACTCACCTGGCCAACGCCTGTCCGGAAACAATCCGACCATTTTTCTGATTATCGTGCTGTGCTGGACCGGTTGGAGTCTTTGGGGTTGATGTATCCGTGTTTTTGTACACGCAAGGATATTGCGGACGAGGTCGCGCGCTCGCCCCATGCGCCGCATCAGGGGGAGGAGATGATGTATCCCCAAATCTGCAAACGTCTCTCAGCGGGCGAGCGGCAGGAGAGAATGGCCGCCGGAGATGCGTATGCCTTACGACTGGATGTGGCGGAGGCAGTGCGCCGTTGTACGGGGCCTTTGTATTGGTTTGACCGCACACAGGGGCGGCAACGGGCTATGCCAGAGATGTTTGGCGATGTTGTGTTGGCCCGCAAAGATACACCGGCGAGTTACCATCTGTGCGTCACGCATGATGATGCGTTGCAAAATATTTCCTGTGTTACACGCGGGCAGGATTTGTTTTCCGCGACCCATCTGCATCGTTTGTTGCAGGAAATACTCGGCTATCCTGTTCCGGAATATCATCATCATCCCTTGCTGATGGATAGGTCGGGCAAGAAATTTTCCAAACGGGATCATGCGCTTACCATCCGCGAGATCCGAAATAAAGGCTTTTCGGCGGATCAACTTCGCGATATGATCCACAGTCAAGATCTCTCGCCTCTTTTTAAGGGGGAGCGGGGGCTGCCTTAATCTATTTGACTTTTTGACTCCAGCCGCGAACGGACACCATGTCGTCACATACTCCTGTAAATGAATCCGGTAATCTTACAAAACTGATGGTCGGGGCCATTGGTGTGGTGTTTGGTGATATCGGGACCAGCCCTCTTTATGCGTTCAAGGAGTCGTTCCTGACGAGCAAGATGGAAGCAGATACGCCCCATGTTTTGGCGATTTTGTCCCTGATTTTTTGGTCAATGACGATTACGGTGACCTTGAAATATGTGACCTTTATCATGCGGGCCGATAACAAAGGGGAGGGGGGGAGTCTGGCGTTGATGGCGCTGGCCAGCCGGTTTTCCCAAAATACCTTGATGTCGGCGATGATTATTCCGGTATTGGGGATTTTTGCCGCAGCGTTATTTTACGGGGATAGTGTGATTACACCGGCTATTTCTGTTTTGTCCGCCGTGGAAGGGTTGCAAATTGTGGCGCCTGGTTTGTCGCATTGGGTTTTGCCGATTACGTTGTCTATTCTTGTGGGATTGTTTGCGGTACAAAAAATAGGAACCGGAAGCGTGGGACAGTTTTTTGGCCCGATTACCTGTATCTGGTTTTTGACGCTGGCGGTATTGGGTCTCTCTCATATTGTGACCAATCCGGCGGTTTTGATGGCGATCAATCCGTGGTATGCGATTTCGATGTTTATGCATGAACCGATTATCGCTTTTTTATTATTGGGGAGTGTGGTTCTGGCGATTACAGGGGCCGAAGCTCTTTATGCCGATATGGGGCATTTTGGACGGCGGCCAATCCGCTTGGCATGGCTGTATCTGATTTTTCCCTCCCTGATGTTGAATTATTTCGGGCAGGGTGCCTTTATTCTGGCCCATCCGGAAGGGATTGAAAACCCGCTTTTCTTGATGGCGCCTGGCTGGATGCAATGGCCGTTGCTGATCCTTGCAACACTGGCAACCATTATTGCATCACAGGCGGTAATTTCCGGTGCCTTCTCGGTGACCAAACAAGCAATCCAGTTGGGCTATTTGCCCCGTATGTCGATCGTGCACACCGATGATGAACATATCGGACAAATCTATATTCCGTTTATCAATTGGATGTTGTTGTTGTTTGTCGGGTTATTGGTGTTGTCGTTCCAATCGTCCAGCAATCTGGCCCATGCGTATGGGATTGCTGTGACTGGTACGATGGTGATTGATACGTTGTTGGTGGGGATTGTGATGTCGCGTATGTGGAATTGGCACCAACGGGTGACCATTCCTCTGGTGACGTTGTTTTTGACGCTCGATCTGGCGTTTTTCTTGTCCACCAGTACCAAAATCCCGCACGGAGGTTGGTTCCCGATTGCGTTGGGGTTGTTGATCTTTTTGTTGTTGACGACGTGGAAACGTGGACGGGCTCTGGTACTGAATAAAATCCGCGAATTGATTATGCCCACGGATATTTTCTTCCGCGATTTTTGCGAGAATTTCCCCAAAGTGTCCGGTACCGCGATCTATCTGTTTAATCTGAACGAGGGGATTCCGCATGCGTTAATGTTGAATCTGCGTCACAACAAAGTCTTGCACGAACGGAATATCTTTTTACATGTCAGTATCGAAGAGAAATCCTATGTGGATGAAAAAGACCGTATCCGGATTGTGAATCTGGGCCATGATTTTTATCGGATGACGTTACGCTATGGATTTATGGATGAGGTCGATGTGCCGTTGGAAATTGCCAAAGAGCATATCCACGGATTGAAAATCGCTATGGACGAAGTCAGCTATTTTGCCGGGAAAGAAACGGTGGTGCCCACCGATCTTCCGGGGATGGCTTTGTGGCGCGAACACCTTTTTGCGTGGATGACGCGCAATGCGGCGAGTATTGTCGATTACTACAAACTCCCCAGCAAGCAAGTCATGGAGCTTGGCAGCCGGATTGATATTTAGGAAAATCTATTGATTTTTTATAAAACGCGTGCTAATTGGCATAATAATAAAAATTGTTGTGAGGTTTAGAATGGATAAGTGTTTAGTCCCAGAGTCTTCAGGGACGGGTTTATTTTAAATAACTCTGGTTTTGA
>CAZMZK010000088.1:0-5708 GCA_964570705.1 uncultured Micavibrio sp. | reverse complement strand
GTCACCCACTGGACAAAAAAATCCCCCGCACTCAATACCGGCGGGGGATGAAAAATACAAAACCAAAAAACTTAGCTATCAAGAGCGAAATTTCTAGAGCGTCCTCCATGGCGATGATGGGGGATTGTAAAACCTATTTCCTATCGAGACTAGCTCCTGGGGAAGCTCTTCCGTGCATATGCGCTTTCGAATGACAAGCGCATCCCGCATCCCCTCTAATTAGAGCATCTACAGAAGAAATATTCATATTTGTTGAGGAGGAAGTAGGGTCATATGTTCGAAATTCAAATGTTTCTGGATCCAGATATTCAAAACCTCCCTTCTGATAATCAGCAAAAACAACAGCTAAAGAGATATCTCCATCCTGCACAGCCGCACCTACCGTCTTGGTCATGTTCTGGCTAACCTTCCACTCCCAGTAATTCCTTAAAGACGCTCTTGAAAGGTCTTTCGCAAGTAAATTTATAGCTAATTCTTGGCATCCCTCGGCTTCTTCAAAAGCTAGCCTGGACGCTCTAACCAAATCTATATTAAGCTCCCATAAATCCGCTAACACCAGATTGGTAAGCGCCGCTTGCGGATGGCCTGATGGGGCCCCGGCCTTTGCAAATTCTAAACAAATCCCTGCAGCAGCACAGTCAGAATGTATTTTTATACCAAAAAATTTTGCACCTTTCGTTTCAGCAAGGACATGTGTGTTTATCAAGTCCTTTGCAAGCCTTTGATCCGCTGGAATATTGGCCGCGAATCGTGATGGCATCACAACAGTACCGGGAGGACGTTTAAAATGCCTTCTATCACTACGGGGATCGACACAACAAAGCATGTGAACCTCAGGGTGAGCGCCCCCCACAGCGTGGTCAACATTATCAAAGTGCCTAACATCAAACACATCAGCAAAGCTTTCAATTGGTTTAGCAAGTCTATGTACCATCACAACACCTCATACATTATAGAAAACATGTTGCAGTGCATATACTCCCGTTTTTTGGGAAATGCACTCAAAATTACGATCAAAAACGGAGAAAATCACACATTTTTAAAAATGTGTGATTTTTGGGTAACAGCGGTGTTGGTTTGTAGGGGAGGGGGCAGGCTTTATGTAGCTTTAAGGGTCGCAAATTGATCATAGGCGCGTAAGGCATCGGCCGCATACATATAGTTTGGTCCGCCGCCCATATAGACGCACATAGCCAAAGTTTCTGCGACTTCCTGACGCGTGGCTCCCAACTCGACACACGCCTTTGCATGAAATCCGATGCAGCCATCACATCGCGTGGCCACGCCGATGGCAAGGGCGATCAGTTCCTTTGTTTTTTTGTCCAATGCCCCGTCTTGCAAAGCCCCTTTTGCGAGGGCGGAAAATCCTTGCATCGCATCGGGGACAGCCTTACGCATTTCCGCCATATAGGCCGAAATATCTTTGGTCAGTTGTTCGTAATCCTTTGCCATCTTGACATGTCCTTTCTAATTTCATATATATCTTATATCATAAAAATATAAATTGATTTGTACGAAATGCAACCTCTATCTGAGACCACCGAGAAAGCGTCTTCTTTTTTAAAAGGGCTGGCCAGTCAGCATCGTTTATCTATTCTTTGTGCCTTGCAACAGGGGGAGTTGTGCGTCAGCGAGATACAGGAAAAAACAGGAGTGTCTCAAACATCGCTGTCCCAGCATCTGTCAAAGTTGAAGCAGGAAGGCATTATCACCTACCGGCGGGATCATCGCACGCTGTATTATTGCATATGCAATGATTTGGCACAGAAAATTATGGAGTTATTGTATGTCGCTTATTGTCAAACTGAAAAAACATCTCGGAAGAAACCTCTTTGTCAACGGAAAGGATAAAAACATGGTTCAGGAAATTGATGCGTCGACTTTGGCGCAGTGGTTAAAATCGGGCGAGGCTGTCGTCATTGATGTGCGGGAGAATGATGAATTCTCCGGTGGGCATATTGAAGGGGCTGTTTCATTGCCGCTGTCAGTTTTTCCACAGAAGTTTGATCGGTCCCGCTATCCAGCGGATAAAAAAGTTGTGCTGCAATGTCAGGGGGGCGTCCGCTCAATGAAGGCCTGTCAGATTGCGCAGGGTTTGGCCGAAAAAGAACATGTGTTGAACTTATCTGGTGGCCTGAATGCGTGGCGCAGTGCAGGATTGCCAATCGTGCGTTAACTGGAAAACAAGGGGCCTTTTGGGGGCCCCTTTATTGTTACTGCAAATGAATGGCGTGTTTCTGGGTAGAAAGTGTGCCGTGATCAATGATGGATACGGTTAGTCGGGAGACAGCGACGCGTTTCCCTGTATTTTCTTCGATTATATCCGTTTGCCAGACTTGTGTGCGTCGTCCGATATGGAGTGGGGTGCATGTTCCGATCACATTGCCTTCGGTCACGGCACGGATATGATTGCAATTAATTTCAAGTCCTACTGCACGATACAGATTGGAATCGATGCTCATCCATGCGGCCACACTGCCCAATGTCTCTGACAGGACGCAATTGGCGCCGCCGTGCAAGATCCCGAAGGGTTGGGTTGTCCGGTAATCTACCGGCAATTTTCCGCGCAGGAAATCATCGCCGATCTCGGTAAATTCGAACCCGACATGCTGCCCCATATTGGCATTGCGGAGGCCTTCCAACATATCCAGTGTATAGGGTTTAAACCAGATCATGCTTATATCTCCTTCAAATCATCTTCTATGGCTTTGCGAAAACCTTGCCCCAGCGCAGACCAATCCATAATGTCGACAGAAAACAAAAGGGGCGATGCTTTCAACAGCTCTTTTATATTCAGAATATCTGTCATCGGAATAGGTGTATCCGCCTTTAAAACAATATCCAGATCCGATGATGTTTGCGCTGTACCATGAACACGGGACCCAAAAGCATACGCTTTGGCATCGGGACGAATAAGAGCCACAATGCCTTTGATCATTTTGATATGCTCATCCTTTATGCCGACGATACCCATCTTGCATGGCCTCCAAAAGAGCACAAGCGTCTCGATAAAAAGGCCCAATAACATTATAGACATCTTGCGCCGTATGTTCGTTATAAGTATGCGATGTCAGATTCCGTCTTTCCAAATACAAAATCCACCGCCCCGCATCCGGAATAATCTGGAACCTCTGGGCCTTACGAAACAATTCACGAACGGCGGCCTCATCGACTTCATAGACAACCTTTAAAAATCGCTTCAGTGTTTTCCAGGATAATTCCATCGAATATTCAAATCGCTGAATCGTGGCATCCCGCACGAATTCATTGTACGGCGCATCCAAAGCATCCTTCAGACTGCGCAGAGCCGATTCATAACTCTCAAAAACAATGTCTTCACTGGGTATAATACTGGGCATGATAATTATGCTGCGGCATCGTTGTCTTTTTTGGGGGCGATGCTGTCCAGCAACGCGGCGGTCTCGGCGGCACTGTCAATCGCCACCATGCCGACGGTATGATAACCGGCATCCACATGCATCACTTCGCCTGTCACACCTGCGCCCAGATCGGATAGCAGATACAAACCGGAATTGCCAACGTCTTCAATGGTCACGTTGCGTTTTAACGGCGAGTTCAATTCATTCCATTTCAGAATATAGCGGAAATCACCAATGCCGGAGGCGGCCAGAGTCTTGATCGGGCCCGCGGAAATCGCGTTGACGCGAATGCCTTGTGCACCCAGATCGGTGGCCAGATAACGGACAGAGGCTTCCAGAGCGGCTTTGGCAACGCCCATCACGTTGTAATGGGGCATCACGCGTTCTGCTCCGTAATAAGTGAGGGTCAGCAAAGATCCGCCGTCTTTCATCAGAGGCACAGCTTTCTGCGCGACAGACGTAAAGGAATAGACCGAAATGTCCATGGTTTTCAGGAAATTGGTGCGTGTGGTGTTCAGGTACAGCCCATCCAGTTCCGATTTATCGGAGAAGGCAATCGCGTGAACCACAAAATCCAGCTTGCCCCATTTTTCTTCAATCGCTTTGAAGGTGGCTTCGACGCTCGCCTCATCGGTCACATCGCAGGGTAGAACAATATCCGATCCAATCTCTTCGGCCAAAGGACGGACACGTTTTTCCAGAGCCTCGCCCTGATAGGTAAAGGCCAGTTCGGCCCCGTGCGCATGGGCTGTTTTGGCAATGCCCCATGCGATCGAGCGATCATTGGCAACGCCCATAATCAAGCCCTTTTTGCCAGCCATTAATGATGAAATTTTATCTGCGTTTACCACGGGAACCTCTTCACTATATATCAACGGATACTAAAATGTTACGTAAAAAAACTTTTGTTCTCTTATCCTACACATTTCAACAAAAAGATCTATAGGCTTCCTATCATCTCATGCTTTGAAGTGGGGGTAAAAAATTCAAACAGAAGATCCCGCTATTTATTATGACCACGGGAAAGGCGAAAAGTTTTGTGGAGGTGCAAGGGTTTCGGTAAGTCTTTGAAACATGTAAAATCTGTCTTGAAAATTTTAATGTTATCTTTTATAACCTCCGAGCAAAGTTTTTGTTAATCCTTTTAATCAAGGGTTACAAACGGGTTGGGCAGGTGGCAGAGTGGTTGAATGCGCTAGTCTCGAAAACTAGTATAGGTGCAAGCCTATCGGGGGTTCGAATCCCCCTCTGCCCGCCATTTGATCGATAGAAACCGGAGTCTCCGGTTTTACCATCGCCGCCAAAAAGCCCCGTATTCCTAACCTTCTGTGGACATTCTTACCTTACCGACAGAGCGATATTTCCTCTCGTATCCGGCTCCTTTTGTCTCTCCAAGGGCCATTTTCTCCACGCCTCACCCCACCTTGAAAAATTTTAGTAGGGGTCAAAACATATTGAAGGTAGAGGTGTTTTCGGTTCGTTAATTTTTTGGAGTTTGAATCCGCTTTTTGCTAGGGAGAGAAACTGTTGCTCATTTCTCAAGTATTTTCAGCATATATGATCCGCCTTCATGGTCTGCTCCCGCAGAGGCAAACCCATGACGTTCGTACAGTCTGGTCTTTCCTGGATAGGTTGCCAATATGACTGTTACTGTTCGTTTTGCCTGCGACAATATTCCGGACAAACATTCCTCAACCAGAGATCCGCCGATTCCCCGACCTCTCCAGTTGGGATGAACACTCACCCAGCTGATACCCCAGGTTTGAACCGTAAAAAACTCCTCGGAATACGCAGCACATCCAATAATGTCATTATTACTTTCTGCAATCAGGAACGTAGGACGGCGATAGTCATGAGAAAACATGCACTGAATATAAAGCTGGGCGAGTCTTCTGTTTTCCTCGCCATTGTTGTAAGCCAGAAAGTCTTCTAGGGTTTTAGAATCCTCTACCCTTGCCAGCCTGATTTGTAATGTATTCATCAAGCCGTTTCCAGCTCCCTGTAATTCGGCACATGCGCTACGGCTTTCTGGCTGGCCTTATCCTGTGTGACCTCCCACAGATTATATTTCGCCTGCATGTTCATCCACATCTCTGGCTCATTGCCGACCAGCTTGCCAATCTTCAGGCACATAAGCGGCGTCATTGGTTTTTTACCGTTAAGGATATCGCCCATGTACTGACGGGAAATATCCAGCATCTCAGCCGCCCGCGATGCGTTCAGCTTCAAGGCTGGAAACACGTCTTCTTTCAATATTTCGCCCGGGTGGGTCGGTTGCCTTGCTATCATAATAGTCTCCATATCAGTGATATTGTTCGTAATTTACGT
>CAZMZK010000087.1:0-5855 GCA_964570705.1 uncultured Micavibrio sp. | reverse complement strand
TTTTGCCTCCATTAATTCAGTATAGCATATTCCTGAAGACTCTGGGACTAAACACCTACCGATACCCCCACAAAATGACTACCCCGCGGCGGCGCGTTTCAGGCGGTCATTGATGGCAATTCCAATGCCTGTATCGGGAATATCCATGACGGCAATTCCTTTACTTCCGGTATCATCCAACGCCCGCAAATAGGCAAATAGATTGGCGGATGCTTCGAGCAAATCGCCCTTTTCAGACAGGTTACGCACGCGGTCTTCGGGAAGGTCTGTTGCCTTTCCTCCGCCACGTATCCCCATAAATTTGGTGGATCCAAAGGCGAGCAACGCTTCGTCCGGTGCCACATCCACAGCGCGCAAACGCAAAGCTGTCCGCGGGGCATAATGGCGCAATAATTGCCCGGGCGAGCGTGGCGTGTCCGTCGCCCCCAGATCATAGGTCACGGGACAATCCAGAACATCAGCAATATCTTCGGCGGTAATCGCCCCCGGACGTACAATAACCACATCAGATCCCGACAGATCCACGACGGTCGATTCCACACCAAATTCGGTGGCTCCGCCCGCGAGGATCAAGGGGATACGCCCTCCCAGACTGGCCATCACATGATGCGGAGCTGTCGGGCTTAATTGGCCGGAGGCGTTGGCACTGGGCGCCGCAATCGGAACCCCCGCCGCCGCAATCAGGGCCCGCGCCACCGGATGCGCCGGAACGCGTAAGGCCACAGTGGGTAATCCAGCAGAGGCGAGATCGGAAATCCGGCACTGCGGCGATCGGGGCAAAATCATCGTCAGCGGCCCGGGCCAGAATTTATCGGCCAAAGACAAGGCCCGATCATCAAACACGGCCTCAGCACGCAACATATCCAGATCCGCGCCATGGGAAATCAGCGGGTTAAAACTGGGCCGGCCCTTGGCCGCAAAAATCTTTGCCACCGCCACACCATCATAGGCATTCGCGCCCAAGCCATAAACTGTCTCGGTCGGAAAGGCCACAACATCCCCCGCCCGCAGCACATCGGCCGCTTTGGCCAGATTTTCGGGCGAAATGGTTAAAATTTGGGTCGGATGCTCGGTTTTCATACGCGTGTTTTATCCTTATTTCTGTGGGTTTCGCAACTGCTTGTTGTGAAAATCTTGAAATTTCCGGACAAACCAGTTACAAACGGACATCTCAAAGGAAAGACCATGTCAGGAAAAGTGATTACCGTCGCCCAACATAAGGGCGGAGCCGGAAAAACGACTCTCTCTGCCCAACTCGCCGCCGCATTGCAAGACAGCGGCGCGGACGTTCTGGTCATTGATGTCGACCCGCAAGGATCACTCAGCGAATGGCATAAGGCCCGTTGCGAGACCCTGGGCCGCAAAAACAAAATCACCCTGATGCAAACCCAAGGGTGGAAAATGATGCGCGAAGTCCCGCGTCTGTCCAAAGACTATGATTTTATCCTGATTGATACCCCTCCGCATGCCGAGAGCGAGTCCAGCATTGCCATTCGTTTGGCCGATCTGGTGTTGATGCCGGTCCAGCCATCACCGTTGGATGTGTGGGCGTGCGCCCCGACATTAAAAATTATCCTGTCGGAAAAACGCCCATTGATGTTGGTGATGAACCGCGTTCCGCCGAAATCCAATTTAAATGATGCCATCATGGATAAATTGGGCACGATGGGCATTCAGGTCGCCCGCCAATCTTTGGGCAACCGCGTATCCTTTGCATCGTCGATTATGAAAGGTCTGGGGGTCATCGAAAGCGATCCCCGCAGCACCGCGGCCGATGAAATGCGCACTCTGGTCAAAGAAATCAAACGCAACAAAGCGTTTAAGACCAATCCCAAAGTCGCTTAAACTTCCCGAAACCATCCCACGCAATTTTCGCATAACTGCCAACAGGAAAACGCATGAAATCCGCGCAAAAAAAGGTCCGGAGACCTTTTAGGTGCTCCGGACAAACGGCGGTAATAGAGGGTGTGTATGATCTTTATACAAGAGCCTTCCGGTATTTGCAACATAAATCGAACAAATTTGATAAAAATTTTTCCAATTCCGGAACAAACTGAAATAACGTGAATTAATTCTATAAAAGCAATTCCACAAAAACAACCAATAATCAAAATAAAACACACAATAAATATAAATATTACTTATACAAAATCCTGTAATATATACAGACAATCACAGTAATTAGTTTATTTTATTTCATTATTTTGATTTAGTTTCGTTTTTGGATACTTACCCCTATACTGGGCCATTCACCCGATGCGGTGGCATAATCGCATAAATTTATTAACGAAACCTCTCCTTTCATTACCAATCGCATCCGGCATGTGATTTCTCTTGATCTTATATCTTTGGCCAGCAACAATGCCCCTATGGTTGATTTTTCCGATATCTCCCCACATCTGCACGTTAAACTATCCCCGAAAGCCAAACGTCTGGCCTTGCGGTTGGACCCGCGCACGCGGCGCGTCAATCTGGTGATCCCGCCCCGTGCCAGCCTGAAAAAAGCCTATGAATTTGCCGAACAAAATAAAGGCTGGATTGCCGCCAAAATCAATGATCTGCCAGAACCCATCCCCTATACACACGGGACGGTTTTGCCGCTGTTTGGCATTCCCTGCACCCTGAGAATCGAAAAGGGTGACAGCAAAATCACACGCATTACCCACACCGCAACCGACATGGTTATTACCACCCAACGCGAGGATATTGCCCCCCGAATCAGCCGGCACATCAAATCACTGGCCGCTAGCGAATTGGAAAAACGTTGTCGCGCGAAAGCCCGCGAGATTAACAAAAATCTGGCCGCGGTGACCGTACGCGACACCAAAAGCCGATGGGGCAGTTGTTCGATTGATGGACGCATCACCCTGTCATGGCGGTTGATTTTCGCCAGCCCCGAGGCCATTGACTATGTGATATCCCATGAAGTGGCCCACCTGATTCACCCCAACCACGGGATGGCTTTTTGGGATTTGTGTGAAAAACTGTCATGGAATTTTACAGCCGGACGCCATTGGATGCGCGAAAACGGGTCACTTCTGGCACGTTATGGCGAAAGCGTGCTGCCCCCACCCGATTCCCTATAAAATCAACAGGCTTTATCCCCTTGGATATTCACAGATTTTCGCCTATCATACCTCCTTATTCGAATAAAGGATTTCACACCATGCGTTTAATGATCATCGGACATCTGGAAGGCTATATCAGCGCGGCAGGAAAAATCGCCCTGCAACGTGGCGCCAAGGTTATCCATTGTGAAGACACCGAACAGGCTTTGGGAGCCTTACGGAACGGCAAAGGTGCCGATCTGGTGATGATTGACGTCAAACAGAAAATCGGGGATTTTATCGAAGCCCTGAAAGTCGAACGCATCCATGTTCCCGTGATTGCCTGTGGCATTGGCACCGATGCCCGCGCCGCTGTCAAGGCCATTCAGGAGGGCGCCAAAGAATACGTTCCGCTGCCTCCGGATGCCGATCTGATCGCCGCGATTTTCGAAGCGGTGACCGAAGAAAGCAACACCATGATCGCCAGCGATCCGGCGATGAAAAACGTGGTTATGTTGGCCGATAAAATCGCCCCGAGCGAAGCCACAGTCCTGATTACCGGCGAGTCCGGCACAGGGAAAGAAGTGATGTCGCAATATATTCACCGCAAATCCAAACGCGCCAACGGATCGTTTATCGCGGTGAACTGTGCGGCCATCCCCGAGAGCCTGTTGGAATCCGAATTATTCGGCCACGAAAAAGGCGCGTTCACCGGCGCGGTCAGCCGTCGTCTGGGCAAATTCGAAGAAGCCAATGGCGGCACATTGCTATTGGATGAAGTTTCTGAAATGCATCCATTATTGCAGGCCAAATTGTTACGCGCCATTCAGGAACGCGAAATTACCCGAATCGGCAGCAACGAAGCCGTCAAAGTGGATGTCCGGATTATTGCGACATCGAACCGCAATCTGGAAGAATCGGTGACCAAGGGTGATTTCCGCGAAGATTTGTATTTCCGGTTGAATGTCGTGAATATCCGCCTTCCGGCGTTGCGCGAACGCAAAGGCGACCTTCCGGCTTTGGCCCAATTCTTTATTGATAAATATTCGGAACAAAACGGATTGCCGGCGAAAAAATTATCTGCGGCCGCCGCTTCCAAAATTCAGGGCCATCATTGGCGCGGCAATATTCGGGAATTGGAAAACACCATGCACCGCGCTGTGTTGATGTCTCTGCAAAACGAGATCGAAGCGGATGCCGTCCATATCGCAGGCAGCATGCCGAACACCGACAAACCTGCGGCACCTGCAGCAGCACCTGTGACCGCATCTGTAGCCGCCCCTGTAGCCTCACCTGCAGCGCCCCCTGCCCCCGACGCAGCGTCCTCCGAAACGGTGACCCATGAAGGTGCGGTGGAAAACCTGATCGGGCGGACAATTGCCGATGTCGAACGGCAAATGATTCTGAACACTTTGGATCATTGCTTGGGCAACCGCACCCATGCCGCCAATATTCTGGGGATCTCGATCCGGACGTTGCGCAATAAAATCAGCCAGTACCGTGACGAAGGCATTGATATTCCGGAAGCATAGCGCAAACCACCAATCGCTATCTTTTCGGGACACCTCCCACAAAAAGTAGGGCGTGTCATTAATTGACAGATTTTGTGACGAGAACCGTATCGCAGAATACATAGATGTATTTGAGAAACGCAAGCCAAAGGGACATAGAAAAGTGCGGTTCGCAGTCCAAAAGATTATAAGTGATGACACGCCCTAAATCTGTCTTAACCTTTTGCTATGATTTTATGTTATACTGAAGGCATAGGATGTTAAAACCTATTACGTGAGGAGCCTGTCATCGCCACAATCGAATTTTCTGATCTGTCGCTTTTGCCCCTGCTCTATGGCGAGCACAACGCAAACATTACCTATCTGGAAAAAACCTTACAGATCCGGATAGCTGATCGTGGAAATACGCTTATTCTCTCTGGCGATCCCCAAAAAACCGAATTGGCCGAACATATTCTGAATGTGTTGTGGACCCGTCTGACAAAACATCCGGACCACCCCATTTCCCCCGCAGATATGGACGCCGTTATCCATTTCGCGGAATCATCGCCCGATCTGTCATCTTCATCTCCTGTCTCTGCAACGTCCCCCAAAAAGAAAGAGGATAAGAAAGACCCCATGGCTCCTGTTTCCACACCCTCCCTTATGGCGACTCTGAACCCTGCGTTGGAAGATTCCAACGCCATCCAGACCAAACGCCGCTCTCTGGTTCCCCGCACTAAAAACCAGGCCGCCTATGTTGACGCACTCCGCAAAAAGGAAATGGTCTTCGGAATTGGCCCCGCGGGGACAGGGAAAACCTATCTGGCGGTCGCTGTCGGCGTGGAAATGTACGAAAAACAAATGATCGAACGGCTTGTATTTTGTCGCCCAGCAGTCGAGGCCGGTGAAAAACTGGGCTTTTTGCCCGGCGATATGCGCGAGAAAATCGATCCGTATCTGCGCCCGATTTACGATGCCCTGCATGACTTTCTGGGCGCCGAACGCGTCGAAAAGATGTTGGAGCGCGGCGAAATCGAGATTGCCCCCCTCGCCTTTATGCGCGGACGCACCTTAAGCCATGCCTATGTTGTTCTGGACGAAGCCCAGAACACGACCTCCACCCAAATGAAAATGTTCCTCAGCCGGATGGGCGAAGGCACGCGTATGATTATTACGGGGGACCCCAGCCAGAATGACCTGCCGTATAACCAGATTTCCGGATTGCGCGAAGCGTCAGATATTCTGGGTAAAATTGACGAAATTGCGTTTGTCGAATTCACCAACGGGGACGTTGTGCGCCATAAACTGGTTGGCA
>CAZMZK010000086.1:0-5934 GCA_964570705.1 uncultured Micavibrio sp. | reverse complement strand
CTTGCAACTGTTCACGGGCTTCGGCATTTTTCTTGGAGCTTCCCCAAACTTCATAAGCCTTGATGCAGGCGTCGGCAGTGTCTTTCAGGCGTTGTTGGGTTTCATCCATGATTGTGATCCTCTTCGTTTATCTGGGGCACACCGTAACTGTTTCGGCTGCCGAGGTCAAGAAATGCGGCAGATTAAATTTTGCCGCATAACCGGATTATTGTGCGGTCCAGGCTCCATCAATCGATAGGGTGGTTCCTGTGACATTACGGGCGCCATCCGAACAGATATACACAACCAGTGCACCAATTTCTTCCGGTGTGGCAAAACGCGCATTCGGTTGTTTTTCAAGCAGCAATTCATCCGACGCTTGTTGGACAGGAATCCCTTCGCGTGCGGCACGGTCATTAATTTGTTTTTGGACCAAGGGAGTCAAGACCCATCCCGGACAAATGGCGTTACAGGTAATGTTGTCCCTTGCATTTTCCAACGCAACCACTTTGGTCAGGCCGACAACGCCGTGTTTTGCCGCGACATAAGCGGCCTTTCCTTTGGAGGCGACCAAGCCATGGGCCGAAGCAATATTGATGATGCGGCCATAGCCCCGTTTTTTCATGCCTGGCAGAACAGCTTTTGCCCCGTGGAAAACGCCTGTCAGGTTGATGTTGATGATTTTTGACCATTGATCGAGCGGAAAATCTTCGACCGGAGAGACAAACTGGACACCTGCATTGTTGACAATGATATCAACCGATCCGAGAGCGGCTTCGGCTTTTGAGATCATGGCGGCCACACTGTCGTAATTGGTGACATCTGCTTCGGCAAACAGGGCTTTGACACCAAAGCGGGTTTCAATATCCGTGCGGGTTTTTTCAATTTCGGCGGCGTCTCCGAATCCGTTTAACACGATATGATATCCCTCGGCTGCAAGAACATGGGCGATTCCAAGGCCAATGCCGCTGGTGGATCCGGTAATCAAGGCAACTTTATGTTTGAGAGTCATGGTCAATCTTCTTTCTTTTTGAACAGGCCGGAAATGGCGTGTTTATGGGCTTCTTTTTTGGTGATATCGGCTTCAACCCGCTGGATCTCTGCCATCATATCCGCGATATAGAGTTTTAAATCATCGATGGATAAATTGTCCAGATTGCGCGGTTTGAGGCGTTTGGTTTTGGGATCCAGATCGTCATCGGCAAACATAGAAAAATCCTTTCATGCAAGGCTGGAACGCCTGAGGGGCAGAAAACTATACCGGACAATCATATTAGGGTGATTGCGAAGGAAGATCAACCAGGTGCCCATAAAAAAACCCGCCGACTGTGTTACAGGGGCGGGTTTTTTTATATTCTAAGCGGGATTATTCTGCGGCAGCTGCAACAGCAGGAGCGTTCGCAGGAACAACGTTGACAACAACTTTGTCGTTGTCATCGCGGGTGAACAGAACATTTCCGTCAACCAAGGCAAACAGGGTGTGGTCTTTCCCGATCCCGACGTTTTTACCTTGTTTGTATTTGGTGCCACGTTGACGAATGATGATGTTACCAATGATAACATTTTCGCCACCGAAACATTTTACGCCGAGACGACGACCAGCCGTGTCGCGACCGTTTCTAGAGCTACCGCCAGCTTTCTTGTGTGCCATAATTTAAGTCCTTTCGTGTGTGCCTGCTTGATCTTAAGCGGCTTTGATGTCCGTGATTTTGATGGTGGTCAGCAATTGGCGGTGACCATTTTTCCGACGATAGTTTTGACGACGGCGTTTTTTGAAAATAATCACTTTTTTCGCCACGACCTTGCTCAAGAATCTCGGCGGTGACAACAGCGCCAGATACGAGCGGAGCCCCGACAGTGGTGGTGGTTCCATCAGAAACCATCAAAACTTCGGAAATCTGGATTTTTGCGCCGACTTCGGCATCCAGTTTCTCAACTTGGAGATAGGTGTCCGGAGCCACCTTGTATTGTTTTCCTCCGGTACGGATAATTGCAAACATCATGTTTAACCTTTGCTTCTTTCGTCAAATGACCCCTTGATTGAGGCCCTTTTTAAGTTCGAGCCGCTTTATAGACGATTCCTTTATCTTTTGTCAAGGAATGCCGGATAGAGTGGCAAAATGATGGAAAACAAGTTTAATAACCCCATTAATTTACGTAAATCAAATGTGCCGCTGATCTCGATTTATGGCGATGATGAGGCGCGCAGCTTTACCAAATTGATCTGGAGTTTGATCCCCGGATACGATGTGAAGGTATCCAATCCCCAGACGGTCGAAGAATTGTGCAGCGAGGCCTATCATAGCGCCGTGGTGTTTGTGTTGGTCAATGACCATCTGGATGATCGTGTGGCGTTGGCGGACAGGTTGAGTACAACAAAGGGCGTGGTCGCCGACATTGTGGCCATCACCCCCGAACAGGATATACGCCATCGGTTACATATTCTGTCGGCCAAGTTTGATGCTATCTATAATCTGGAAATTGTTGAGGGGCCGGAATTTTTAAAAATTTTCCGCCACAAACTGAAAAAGGGGATGATGCGCCTTGGGTCCCGTTTGCAAGAAGATGAATACGAAACTTTTTTGGGCTTTCTGTCGGTCTCTGCGGATGCCTTTATCGTATTTGACCGCCAAAAGCGCATTTTTTATGTGAGCGAGCATTATAAAAAATTATATCCGGATAGCGCCCGCTATTTTGTGCGGGGGACTCCTGTTCAACGTGTTTTTGAAGCGATTACCGGAGAAATGGGGTTGGGAACAGATGACCCGAATTATCAGGATACATTGAATTTCTGGGTCAGATTGTCGGGTGAACATGAATTCAAGCTGGATAATGGTCTGCATTTTCGCATGACAGCGGTGCCTTTGCCCGGAGGGCAGGGGATTATTGTATCTACCACCAATATTACGACCTATAAAAATCAGGAACGGGCTTTGGCCGAAAAGCAGGCCGAGCTGGAACGGGCTTTGGCCGCCGAACAAGAAGCCAGTAATTTGCAGAAACAATTTATCAGTATGGTCAGCCATGAATTCCGGACGCCGTTGGCGATTGTGGATGGAAACTGCCAGATTCTGGAGCGCCGTGTGGCGGATATGCCCACAGACGAAGCAAAACGACGTCTGAAAACGATCCGCAGTGCTGTATCGCGTACGGTGAATATGATGGAGGCGGTTTTGTCCTCTAACCTCCTGAAAACCGGTAAACTCGATTTGAATATCGATGCATTTTCGTTGCGGGATTTGATTGAACAATTGTGTCAGGAACAAATGGATCTGGCGCGGTTTCATAAAATTTCGATGGATATTGACGGTTTGCCGGATCAGGTGTGGCTGGATAAAAAAATCATAACGTTGATTCTGACCAATTTATTGTCCAATGCGGTGAAATATACGCAATGTGAGGAGCCGCATATTCAGGTGGAAGGACGTACCGAGGCCGGAATGGCGGTTGTGTGCGTTAAGGATAACGGGGTTGGTATTCCCGAAGACGAGTTGGGCAAGGTCTTTCAACGTTTTTTTCGGGCCTCGACCTCAACCGGTGTGGTTGGATCCGGCGTGGGATTGTCTTTGGTATATGATCTTGTGCAACTCCATCACGGTACAGTGGACCTGGAGAGCAAAGTGGGTGAGGGAACTTGCGTCACGGTGCGTTTTCCATTTGCCCGGACGCCCGATTAAGCTTGGGATTTCAACATTTTTTGCCCCACTTTGCCCTACTTGGAGCGGCGGCCTCATTTTAAGGTGTGGATAGGATGAAAATTGCCTCTTGCAATAATGTGCAAGGCCGTCTAAGTTCCATCCGTTCTGAAAATTAAGTTAAACAAACACAGGAATTAAAAGTTATGAGCGATATTGCAGACCGCGTGAAAAAAATTGTTGTTGAGCACCTCGGTGTTGACGAGTCCAAAGTGACCGAAGCGTCCAGCTTCATTGATGATCTGGGTGCCGATTCTCTGGATACCGTTGAATTGGTTATGGCCTTCGAAGAAGAGTTCAATGTTGAGATCCCTGACGATGCTGCTGAAAAAATCCAGACAGTCGGCGACGCTGTTAGCTTTATCAGCTCCAAAGCTGCTTAATAAGCTATCTCGGATTTCTCTATGAGATTAATGAAGGGCCGCTTCTCCGGAGTATCTGGATGTGGCCCTTTTTTTCGTTTTTTACAGTATTCATTACATATGTGAGTGGACATGAGACGCGTTGTTATTACGGGTATGGGAATGGTATCCCCGCTGGGTGTCGGGGTTGATAAGAACTGGGCTGCGATTACGTCCGGCCAAAGCGGGATTCGCAAAATTACGCGCTTTGATGCCTCGGATATGGCCTCGCAAGTGGCGGGGATGGTGCCGTATCAAAATGAAGGTGTCGCCGATGGCTTTAATCCCGATGACACGCTGGCTCCGAAAGAGCAGAAAAAAGTCGATACGTTTATTCTGTATGGCATGATGGCGGCGGATGAAGCTGTGGCCGATTCCGGATGGAAACCCGCAACGGTCGAAGAGCAAGAGCGCACAGGCGTTATGATCGGCTCGGGGATCGGTGGTTTGCAAAGCATTTATGAAACATCGGAAACCCTTATTCAAAAAGGGCCACGTCGCGTGTCGCCTTTCTCGGTTCCGGCTATGCTGATCAATTTGGCATCGGGACATGTGTCGATTAAACACGGTTTTAAAGGCCCCAATCATTCGGTGGTTACAGCCTGTGCGACCGGATCGCATGCGATTGGCGATGCGGCGCGTCTGATTATGATTGGCGACGCGGATGTGATGGTGGCGGGTGGTGCAGAAGCGGCCGTTAACCGTTTGGGCGTAGCGAGTTTTGCCGCGTGCCGTGCTTTGTCGACCGGTTATAATGACAATCCGGAAGCAGCGTCACGTCCGTTTGATGAAGCCCGTGATGGCTTTGTGATCGCCGAAGGGGCCGGGGTTGTTATTCTGGAAGAATACGAACATGCCAAAAAACGCGGGGCAAAAATCTATGCCGAAGTTGTCGGCTATGGTCTGTCGGGGGATGCGTATCACATGACATCTCCTGCCGAAGACGGAGATGGCGGGTTCCGTGCGATGCGGGCGGCTCTGCAACGTGCGGGCGTGACTCCGGATCAAATCGATTATATCAACGCGCATGGAACATCGACCCCTATGGGGGATGGGATTGAATGTGGTGCCGTCAAACGTTTGTTTGGTCCGGCGATTGAGACCGTATCCATGTCATCCACGAAATCGGCGATTGGCCACTTGTTGGGGGCTGCTGGTGCTGTGGAAGCTATTTATACTGTGAAAGCCATTCAAACGAGCATTCTGCCGCCAACCTTGAATTTGGAGAATGTGTCGGAGCCATGCAAAGGGATCGATCTGGTGCCAAAAGTCGCAAAAGACAAAAAGGTCAGGATTGCGCTCTCGAACTCCTTCGGGTTTGGTGGAACCAATGCGTCCTTGGTATTGAAATCGGTTTAGGGCGTATATAGAGTTTTTTATATAGCCGAACTCAAATGAAGTGATTCAATTTTAGGCGGGAATTTGCCCCCTCACCCCACCCTCTCCCCGTGGGGGAGAGGGCAACGTAGGCTTAAAGCCCCAGAGCTTTAGGGGGCTTTTAGCCGGAGTCGGGTGAGGGGGGGTATCGCTCTTATAGCTCTTTGGGATCGTGTGAATCATGAAATTCTTTGTTATCAAGTTTCTGATCTCTGTGGGGATTCTCTGCGCGGCGTTGGTGGCGGGGATGGCCTATTACGGCTATTCTGCTTATACAACTCCGGCTCCGAATGCCGTTGAAAAGATTGTGATGTTGCCCAAAGGGACGGGAAGTCAGGCGATTGCCGAACGCTTAAAAGCCGCGCAAGTGATTTCCGATCCGTATGTGTTTGTGGTGGCGGCCAAGATATTGCCGCCGTCGGCCACGTTGAAAGCCGGAGAATATCAATTCCCGCCACATGTCCGCATGGCGGATGTGCTGG
>CAZMZK010000085.1:0-5954 GCA_964570705.1 uncultured Micavibrio sp. | reverse complement strand
GACGTTGGTTGGTGCCCACCGCCGAAGTCGTGTTGACCAATTTGGTGCGGGAACAAATTCTGGACGACAGTGATTTGCCGTTGCGATATACGGCCATGACCCCCTGTTTCCGCAAAGAAGCCGGATCGGCCGGTCGCGACACACGCGGCATTATCCGCCAGCACCAGTTTTATAAAGTCGAAATGGTGAGCATCGTTCGCCCCGAGGATTCCGAAGCCGAACATCAACGCATGGTAAATTGCGCCGAAAATATCCTGAAAAAACTGGATTTGCCGTTCCGGACCATCGTCCTCTGTGCCGGGGATATCGGGTTTGCATCGCGCAAGACCTATGATCTGGAGGTATGGGTGCCGTCCCAGAACAAATACCGCGAAATTTCCAGCTGTTCGAATTGCGGCGATATTCAATCCCGCCGGATGAGGGCGCGCTTTAAACGTCCGGGGGCCAAGGATACCGAATTTGTGCATACCCTGAATGGATCCGGTCTGGCCGTCGGGCGGACATTGGTCGCGGTCATGGAAAATTACTATGATCCCACCGATGGTGGCATTTTTGTGCCAGAGGTTCTGAAACCCTATATGGGCGGAGTAAGCAAGATTGTGAAAGCGTCTTCATGAAGTTCTATGCCTTAAAACCCTGGTCGGAGTGTCGGGCCCTGATTGTGAATGATGACGGGATCGATGCGCGCGGGATCAAGGCTTTGGAAGCGTTGGCGCGGGGGCTGTTTGGCGAAGTCGTTGTGGTAGCACCCGCCCATGAACATTCGGGCATGGCACATGCGATATCGTACAAAAAGAGCTTTAGGATCAACAAACGGGATGAGACGCATTATGCGGTGGAGGGAACTCCGGCCGATTGCACCGTGGCAGAGATGTATTTCGCACAGGTCATGAATTTTCTACAAACGGCTCCGTGGCCGGATCACGTTGTGATGAATGTAAACTTTCCGCCGGTGGAGTCAGTATTACGCCGGTTAAAACCAATTGGACATGCCATGAGACATTGACATTATGGCGGGATACTTAATCCCATGTCGTATTTGAAAGATTTTATCGGGTGGCATGGGGAAACGCTCCCAGTTCATTTTTTGGGCGCCCTTGAGTCTTTTCTCACTTTTATATAGGGTGAAACAGAATAATTCATTGCAAGATAAAAAATCGATGGATGAGAGATACAAAATAATGAGCACGGAAATGACTGCTAATATGACCGAATTTTACAAAGACACTGTGTTTTTGCCCAAAACCGATTTCCCGATGCGCGGCGATTTGCCCCAGAAAGAACCTGCTATTTCAAAGGCATGGACCGAAACCAATCTGTACGAAAAAATTCGGGCGGCCTCCAAAGGCAAAGACAAATGGGTTCTGCATTGGGGCCCTCCCTATGCGAATGGTCGGGCGCATATGGGGCATGCGTTCTCTGAGACTCTCAAAGATATTGTCAATCGTTGCAAACAGATGGAAGGGTTTGATGCCCCGCTGGTGCCCGGATGGGATTGCCATGGCTTGCCGATTGAATGGAAGATCGAGGAGCAATACCGCGAGAAGGGGTTGAACAAGGATGACGTCCCTGTGCCGAAATTCCGCGCTGAATGTCGGGAATTTGCCCAAAAATGGGCTTCGTTACAGGCGGAAGATTTTATCCGTCTGGGAGTATGTGGTGATTTCCAACACCCCTATATGACCATGGCCAAACATTCCGAAGCCGTCATTGCGCGTGAAATCCATAAATTCGTGACCAATGGGTTGCTGTATCGCGGGGTGAAGCCGGTGATGTGGTCGGTGGTCGAGAAAACGGCTCTGGCCGAAGCGGAAATTGAATACAAAGATCATAAATCGATCACGATCTGGGTCAAGTTTCCGGTGGTAAATGCGGCGCATCCGGCTTTGGCGGGCGCAAAGATTGTGATCTGGACCACAACTCCGTGGACGATGCCGTCCAACCGCGCTGTCGCAGCGGGTGAGGCGATGGAGTATGGGGTATTTGAAGTTATCTCGAAATCAGCACCCCCTCACCCTGACCCTCTCCCCGCGGGGGAGAGGGGGGAGCGTTTCGTTATGGCTCTCTCTCTTGCGGAACAGGTCAAAGAAGCTGCCAAGATTGAGGAATGGAAGCAAATTGCAACGCTCAAAGGCTCTGACATTATCGGGACGATCTGTGCGCACCCGTTGCGGGGTCAGGGGTATGAATTCGATGTGCCTGTCTTAAAAGGTGATTTTGTGACCGAAGATACGGGAACAGGATTCGTCCATATCGCGCCAAGCCATGGGGAGGACGACTTCTATCTGGGAAAAGCCGCTGGACTGGAGATTCCTGACAATGTGGCGGATGACGGAACGTTCCGCCCGCATGTGCCGCTCTTTGCAGGGCTTGAAGTTTACACACAAAAAGGCGAGATGGGGCAGGGCAACTTTGCGCCGATCAAGGCGATTGACGAGGCCGGAAATTTATTGGCCAAAGCGTCGATCCGCCACGAATATCCGCATAGCTGGCGGTCCAAAGCTCCTGTCATTTTCCGCACTACGCCGCAATGGTTTGTGGCATTGGATAAAAAGATTGCAGGCAGTGACAAGACATTACGCGAAACCGCATTGCAGGCCATCAAGGATACAAAATGGTATCCGGCCGCTGGTGAAAACCGTATTACCGCGATGATTGCAGGGCGCGGAGATTGGTGTCTGTCGCGTCAACGTGTCTGGGGTGTGCCGATTGCATTATTTGTGCATAACCAAACAGGTGAGGTCTTGGCTGATCCGGCTGTATGTGATCGGATTGTGAAAGCCTTCGAAGAAGAGGGGGCCGATGCGTGGTGGACTCGTCCGGCATCCGAATTTTTGGGTGATGCGTATCACGCGGGGGATTACACACAAATTTTTGATACAGCCGATGTGTGGTTTGACTCCGCATCGACCCATGCCTTTGTGTGTGATGAACGGCCTGATCTGAAATGGCCGGCAGATTTGTATCTGGAAGGATCGGATCAGCATCGGGGATGGTTCCATTCGTCGTTGCTGGAATCCTGTGCGACCCGCGGGCGTGCGCCGTATAATTCCATTCTGACCCATGGATTTGTTCTGGATGAAAAAGGATACAAAATGTCCAAATCTTTGGGCAACGTAACCGACCCCAATGATGTTCTGGCGCAATATGGTGCGGATATTCTGCGGTTGTGGACTGTCACATCCGATTATTCCGAAGATGTGCGCATTGGCAAAGACACGTTGAAAAATGCGGCGGATCTGTATCGCCGGATTCGCAACACATTCCGCTTTTTGCTGGGGGCATTGGATGGATTTACCGAAGCCGAAAAAATGGCTGCGTCCGAATATGCTGCTATGCCGGAATTGGAACGTCTGGTGCTGCACTGGCTGGCTGATGTGGACGCCGATATACGCGGAGCCATTGCGCAGCATGATTACAGCACGATGATCCAGCGATTGCATTTGTTCTGTTCGAATGAATTGTCGGCCTTTTATTTTGATATCCGCAAAGACCGGTTGTATTGCGATCGTCCGGACGGGTTCGAACGCCGTGCGTGCCGGACAGTGATGTTCCATGTGTTTGAATGTCTGGTATCATGGTTTGCACCGTTGATTTGCTTTACGACCGAAGAGGCCTGGAGCCATCGTCCGGAGGCGTTATCCCCCGGGATTGACAGCGTGCATCTGACGACATTCCCGACACTTTCGCCATCCTGGAAAAATCCGGAACTGGCGCAGAAATGGGATGCGGTGAAGCACGTGCGCCGTGTGGTGTTGGGGGCATTGGAACCCAAACGTGCGGATAAAACCATTGGATCATCTCTCGAAGCCAACCCCCATATTTTTGTGAGCCCTGAGGTCGCGCAGAATCTGGAAGGAGTGGATATGGCCGAGGTTGCGATTACATCACAAGCCACGCTCTCAGTGGGGGATATTCCTGCGGGAGCCTTTACCCTGTCCGATGTGGCGGGTGTGGGTGTGGTCTTTGCCTTGGCAGAGGGACAAAAATGCCAACGATGCTGGAAGATTTTGCCGGATGTCGGCAGTGATCCTGATTATCCGGAACTGTCCCGCCGCGATGCGGATGCTGTGCGCTATTATACGGCACAACAGAAAGTGGCATAGGGCGTGATGATGCGGCGTGTCTCTGCTTTCCTCTTGATTCTGGCCTTGATACTGGCGGATCAGATCAGTAAATGGTGGGTCATTGAAATGTTTCTGAAACCCCGTGTGTTCGAGGCACAGGGCGGGGCATTATCATTTCTGACCTGGATGACGACTTTGGGGCAGGACCGGTTTCCACCTTCACGGGTCGAAATTATGCCGTATTTCAATATCGTCATGGTATGGAATCAGGGCGTCAGTTTCGGCATGTTGGCATCGGCCGAGGCCTATATGCCCTATATTCTGGGTGGGGGGGCTTTGCTGATGTGCGCCGTTCTCATTCACTGGATGCGCCGCGCAACCTATCTGACCACGCTGATTCCCTTGGCCATGATTGTGGCGGGGGCCGTGGGCAATGTGTGGGATCGGGTGCGCTTTGGCGGGGTCGCCGATTTCCTCGATTTTTATTATCAGGAATGGCATTATCCGGCCTTTAATATTGCCGATTGCTGTATCGTGGTGGGTGTTATAGCATTGGCCGTTGACGGGCTTTTGATAGAACCGCGTCGAACAAAAAAGGAATCTGTCGCATGATAAAAGAATGTAAAGTTGTATGTGTGTTGCTTGTGTGTGTCGCGGTATCTGGTTGTGATACTGTGAAAGAGCAAGTCGGATTGACTCGCCACACACCGGATGAATTTTCGGTCATGCAACGGGCCCCTCTCGAAATGCCATCGGATTTTACGACATTGCCGAAACCTGTTCTGGGGGCGCCACGTCCTCAGGAAGTTGCCGCCAAAGATCAGGCAAAACACATCATTCTGGGGGCGCCAGTTGTAACCAAAGACACAGAGTCCGCCGGGGAAGATGCCTTGTTGCAACAGGTGGGAGCCGGTCAGGCAAACGCCAATATCCGTGCCCAATTGCAGAAAGAGGCCGATGAGACGGATAACAGTAAAGTACCTGTCGTTAAACGCTGGTTGGGATGGGACAAGGACGAACCCAAAGGCAAGGTCGTTGATCCGGTCGCCGAAGCCAAGCGCATTCAGGATGCCAAAAAAGCCGGAAAACCTGTGACAACCGGAGAAACGCCCTCGCTGGAGGACTGAGGGATGTTAAACCTCGGAATCTGTTCCGTAATAGTGAACACCCAGTTCAATCTTTTCGCGGCCTTTGGATAAGCGCCATTTGTTGGTATCGCGCAAAGAGTAGATACAGCCACAATATTCTTGTTGATAGAAATGTTCGCGTTTTGATATGTCCAGCATACGGCCGGATCCACCATTCTTGCGCCAGTTATAATCCCAATAACTGACTCCATCGTAACGGGCGGCCGCACGGTGCCCGCACCCGTTGATCTGGTTGAAATCTTTCCAGCGGGAAATTCCCAGACAGGAAGTAAACATCGGAAAGCCGTTTTCAAAGGCATAGAGGGCCGTGCGTTCAAACCGCATGTCAAAACATTCGGTACAGCGTTTGCCGCGTTCGGGTTCCCATTCCATGCCCCGCACCCGTTCAAACCAGCTCGAACTGTCATAATCCGCGTCAATAAACGGCAGCCCCAATTTTTCGGCAAAGCGGATATTTTCATCTTTGCGGATGTCATATTCTTCGCGCGGGTGAATATTCGGGTTATAAAAATAAATGGTGATGTCCAAACCTGATGCCGCCATAGCCTCGATCACTTCCCCCGAACACGGGGCGCAACAGGAATGCAGGAGCATCTTGCCATCCGCCGTAGGGGGCAAGGGCAAGATCATCCGGCTGGTCATCGTATCAGTTGGGATCATGGTATCCAGATTTATCCGAGAGCTTTTTCAATGGCGGTGACGGCATCGTTGGCGGCGGCGACATTTGTGCCTCCGGCCT
>CAZMZK010000084.1:0-5968 GCA_964570705.1 uncultured Micavibrio sp. | reverse complement strand
GCATGATGATTATACTTTGGGATATATCGTCAAAGTCGAAAGCTTTATGGAGCGCGCATGATTACCCATGATTTTCCAGTACGGGTTTATTATGACGACACCGATGCGGGGGGCGTTGTCTATCATGCCAATTATCTGAAATTTACCGAACGGGCCCGAACCGAATATTTACGAGCCTTAGGCTTTGAAAATTCTAAAATTCGTGACGATCATGGCATCATCATTGTTGTCAAATCACTCGAAGCCGAGTATTTTTCTCCGGCACGGCTCGATGATTTTCTGGTGGTCCAAACCCGGGTCCTTTCCGTTAAAAATACCAGTTTTGTGATGAAGCAGGATATTTATCGCGGCGAGGGGCAAATTTTTGGCATGACCGTTATATTAGTCTGTGTCAATGACGCGGGGAGACCCACAAAAATACCGGAATCGCTCAAGTTATCATTTCTGAAAGAGGTTGAATTATAATGCCAGTCCCAGATACCGCCACAACGCCCGTAAGCGCCGATCACGTGTCCAATGTTGCTGCCGGAGCCGTGTCCGCAGGAGGGCATGATTTGTCCATTTTCGGATTGTTTTTGCATGCCGATTTTGTCGTCAAATTTGTCATGCTGGTCCTGATTGCCATGTCGGTATGGTGCTGGACGATTATTATTTCCAAACGGTTGACCCTGAAAAAGCTCAATCGTCGCGCTGATAAATTCGAAGAAGCCTTCTGGTCAGGCGAATCCCTGGACAAATTGTTTCAACGTGTGCGCAAATCGGCGCCGGATCCCTTGCTGACCACCTTTACCGCAGGGATGGAAGAATGGCAGGCCGGAGTGTCGTCGGGGATTCCACGTTCCGAAACTCTTCAAGCCAGTTTGAAACAACGGGTCGAACGCGCCATGTCTTTGGCGATTGTCCGCGAAATGGAAATGATGGAACGCGGAATGACCTTTCTCGCCACCACCGGATCATCCGCCACCTTTATCGGGTTGTTCGGAACGGTATGGGGGATCATGAATTCCTTTACCGCCATTGCCGCCATGAACAACACCTCTTTGGCCGTTGTGGCCCCGGGGATTGCCGAAGCCTTGTTTGCCACGGCCACAGGCTTGGTCGCGGCTATTCCTGCGATGGTGGCTTATAACGTGTTCTCCACCGCTTTGGCGCGATATGGTGACCGTTTGAACAATTTTGCGGTGGAGTTTTCGGCCATTATGTCCCGCCATCTGGATGGTCAGGACGCAGTGGAACAGACCGGCGCGTCCTCGAAACGAGTGGGAGCATAATCATCATGGGCATGAACATGCAGTCACGAGGTGCCAGTGGGGGAGGACGCGGCGGAATGCGGCGCGCCTATCGCCCTATGTCGGATATTAACGTCACCCCCTTTATTGATGTGATGTTGGTGTTGTTGATCGTCTTTATGGTGACAGCCCCCTTACTGAGCGCAGGCATTCCGGTCGATTTGCCAAAGTCCGAAGCCGCCGCCATGTCCGAGAAGGACGAAAAACCCCTGGAAGTGGCCGTCAATAAAAGCGGAGATATTTACATCGGCGAAACCAAAGTTACGCGGGATGCGTTGTTGGTGAAATTGTCGGCCATTACGGGCAACGATATGGAACGGCGGGTCTTTATTAAAGCCGATCAAGGCCTATCTTACGGCAAGGTGATGGAAATTCTGGGGGCCATCAACAAAGCCGGATATAAAAAAGTGGCGTTGATTACCCAACCAACGCCGTCCAACAAATAAAAATCAACAGGATGTGAGCAGACTATATGGTTGTCGAACCACGCAGATCAGAAGGACGGCCTGAGGGGAGCTCCCCTCAAACCTCTCGCAAACCACTGATAATATCGGTGGCAGCGCATGTGGTTGTCTTTTTGTTGGTGATTTTTGGGCTTCCCCATTTCCGGACAGAACCCGAAATTGTGGATCCGGTCCCCGTGGAATTGATTGCCAATGTCAGTGAATTGACGACCAGCAACAAACCTCCGGTCAAGGCTCCGCCAACGCCCGAGAAAAAAGAAGAGCCCCCAAAACAGGTCGAGCAAAAGAAACCACCGCCAGAGCCCAAAAAAACGGCTCCTCCGCCGCCGACAGAAGAAGATTTGAAAGAGCCGCCCAAACCGGAGAAAACGGTCGAAAAGCCTGCGGAAAAGGTCGAGGATTTGGCCGAGAAGAAGGTTGAACCCAAAAAACCGGAACCGAAAAAAGATCCACCGAAGAAGGAGCCTCCCAAAAAGGATCCTCCGAAAAAGCAGCTCGAGAAAAAACAGGACAAACCAGATCCCAAAGAAAATCAGCAGGATTTTGATTCTTTGTTGAAGGATTTGACTCCGGAGGAGAAAAAACAGCAAGAGGCGGAGGAAAAAAGCAACAAAGAGACTCCCGCAACGCCATCCCCCAGTGTTAGCCGGTTTTCGGATACATTGAGTATCAGCGAGATGGATGCCCTGCGGCAGCAATTAAGCCAGTGTTGGAGCATTATGTCCGGCGCACAGGATGCCGGAGACCAGATTGTGGAAATGTCTGTGGTGGTCAACGAAGACCGGACGGTGGCATCTGCAAAAATTGTCGATGACGGCAAATATAATAGCAATCCGGTCTTTCGTGCGGCTGCGGATTCTGCTATGAGAGCGTTACGCAATCCGAATTGCACGCCGTTAAATCTGCCTCCGGACAAATATACCCAATGGCACAAAATGACGATCGTATTTGACCCGAAAGAAATGTTCTAACAGGAAGATAGAGATATGATGACCCGCATAGTTTATACGTTGATTGCGTCTGCCCTGATGTTGATCCCTTCTTTGGCCCATGCCGAATTGCGCGTTGATGTGACCAAGGGCACGATGGATCCTATCCCGATTGCGATTACCGATTTTGTTCCAAAGGATGCGTCTGGCGATCAATTTTCCCGTGACATTCCTTCCGTTGTTGCCAGTGATCTGGAAAGCACCGGACTGTTCAAACTGATTGATTCCCGTGCGTTTATTCAGGATTCTGCCTCGATGCAGACCCAAATCCGTTTTAACGAATGGAAAGCAATTAATGCACAGGCTTTGGTCAATGGAACCATTACCAAAATGCCGGATGGCCGCACCCGTGTTGAATTCCGCCTGTTTGATGTGTATGCCCAAACCCAGTTATCCGGTATGGCCTATATGACCACGGCGCAAAACTGGCGGCGTATTTCCCACATTATTGCCGATGAAATTTACAAACGCCTGACGGGCGAGGGGGGATATTTTGATTCCCGCATTGTCTATGTCGCGGAATCCGGTCCTGCCCTGAAACGCGTTAAACGTCTGGCCATTATGGATCAGGATGGCGCGAACCAACGCTTTCTCACCAGTGGTCAAGCCTTGGTGTTGACCCCGCGTTTTTCACCGAACACCCAGACCATTACCTATCTGTCTTATGGCACAGATAACAAGCCACGGGTCTATATCTATAATCTGGAAACGGGGCAGCAGGATGTGGTCGGATCGTTCCCGGGCATGACCTTTGCGCCACGATTTTCGCCAGACGGAAACAAAGTGGCCATGTCGTTGTCGCAAAACGGCAATAGCGATATTTACTCCATGGGACTTCATGGTGGCAGCCCACAGAAATTAACCAACAGCCCGGGCCTTGATACAGCCCCGTGCTATTCGCCGGATGGATCCCATATTGCGTTTGAATCCGATCGTGGTGGGACCCAGCAAATCTATGTGATGAATGCTGATGGTGGGAACCAACATCGTATTTCCTTTGGCGATGGACGGTATGCGTCTCCGGTATGGTCGCCACGGGGTGATTTGATTGCCTTTATCAAAATGGATAAAGGGCAATTTTATCTGGGCGTTATGAAACCGGATGGGTCGGGCGAGCGTCTGATCACCAGTGCGTATCATATCGAAGGCCCAACATGGGCGCCGAATGGGCGCGTGATCGCGTATTTTAAGGAAAGTCCGGGCTCCAATGGCCGTTCGTCCAAGGTGTATAGCATTGACCTGACAGGCCATAACGAACGAGCACTTAAAACCTCGGGGGATGGCTCCGATCCTGCGTGGTCACCGCTGAATCCTTAGAAAAGTTTAAATATTCCGGTTTGCGAGATGCGCGTGAATGCGGTTGGCTTGGTGGGCCAAAAATAACAGACGATTGGCTTCTTCTGCATTCTGGCTGTCTCTTATCTCTGAAGGGATGCGCGTAAACGGAATGGCCGCGTGGAAACTGAACGCCATAAGAAGCCCTGTTCCATGCGATTTTATGACGCCACAGACAGGCTGATCGGGTGCATTTTCGTAACGTAGTGTTTCAATCACAGATGCATCTGGATCAAGATGTAGTGCAGGGCCATTAATGTCCAAAGCCTGATAGGAGATAAGTCCCTCCGCGGCCGGATTGAAAATCGTAGCGACTGTCAAGGTTCTCCCACATGAAGGAGTCGTGTGATGAGGAAAAGCAGGACCAGTGGCGCTACCTGGAATCAGCTCCAAACCATATTTCTGTTTAAATTGTCCGGTGGACGTGATGTAGGAATAAAATCGTGTCAAATGATAGGTGGCCGCGCATTCGGCCCATACAATGCCGCCCTGTAACAGGTGATTTTCCAGAATTTCGGCGCGCTGCGGGGTAAAAATAGTGGGGTAGGGGCTATCCTCACCCGCAATTCCCCCTAGAACCAGCATATGAAAATCTTTCATCATAGACGGAGACCCGAGAATCTCTTCCGGAGGTACCGCAACAATCTCCGCGTCCGGAAACATATGAGGCAAGCCGTACACACGTAATTCCAGAGTTGAGATAGGTTGCTGTTCTAAGATGGCGATTTTCATGATGTCTCCTGAAAACGGGGCGCTTTTGCAGTATGGAAAAACTTCGTGACAGGTTTTTACCCGAATGGCAAGAAAAAGCCATCCCCTTATCAGGCACTGTATCAAAAATTTATGATGATAATCGGCAAGGAGGATGGCTTCCCCCTTGAAAGATCTTTGGATTTATGGTCATTTAACGCGTTAATTTGCCGATTACATCTTAACGTCACATCTCAACGGATTCGATTATTATGGCTTCAACAGATTTTCTTTTAAACTACCTGCCTATTGTGGTGTTCCTTGGCATTGCGCTGGGGCTTGCCAGTGTTATGGTTCTGGCGTCGATGCTGATCGGCCGGAGCAAACCGGACACCGAAAAACTTTCGGCCTATGAATGCGGCTTCGAAGCCTTTGACGATGCCCGCCGGAAGTTCGATGTCCGATTCTATCTGGTCGCTATTCTCTTTATTATTTTCGATCTGGAAGTGGCGTTTCTCTTCCCGTGGGCTGTATCGCTCGGCGCGATTGGCATGTTTGGGTTCTGGTCAATGGTTGTGTTTTTGACCGTTTTGACCGTTGGTCTTGTCTATGAATGGAACAAAGGGGCCCTTGATTGGGAATAGACATGCATACAACAGAATCCGTGCCGATTCTTAGGCTTTATCCTTCCAAAAAAGCAATGATCAAATGGACGTTGATCGTGGGGCTTTGTTCGTTGTTTAGCTTTTTCATGGGAGGCATAGTTACGAAATGGACAATTGTTCCTATGATCTTAGGTGTTTTGTCTATTATTTTTATATATGCCACAATCGAATCAAGTCCACGTTTTGCCTTGATTAAAGAAAAAAACGATAGGTTGCGGCGCGCTGTTGATTTGGGTATTAAGATAAGATGTATTTATGCTGTTTTAACACCCTTAATTGGAGCAGGGGATTTGTTTATTGGCATGATTGCCATTAGGATCGTATATTCTGTTACGGGGATAGATTTAGAAGGATCGGATGTAGAATTTGATCCATCATTGTATTCCCCTCTGGATCACGACAGTTTTGTCTACCAATTTTCAGTGTATATAGCGACCATCGTTACTGGATTTCTCCATTCTCTTCTTTTAGCGTTGCTATGTGGAATGTTGTATTTTTTATTGCCCTATTTACCAGTTAGGAAAAAAAATGAGCAG
>CAZMZK010000083.1:0-6053 GCA_964570705.1 uncultured Micavibrio sp. | reverse complement strand
CGGCCATTAAAGAAATTTCGGAAACCAAAGTCGGGGATACGATCACCGAAGAGCGCTTTGCCGATAAAGTTGTGGCTCTGCCCGGGTTCAAGCCGTCGATTCCGATGGTGTTTTGCTCGCTTTTCCCGATTGACAGCTCTGAATTCGAGAAACTCCGCGACAGTTTGGGGCGTTTGGCCTTGAACGATGCATCGTTGCATTACGAACAGGAAAGTTCCCAAGCGCTGGGGATGGGATTCCGCTGCGGCTTCCTCGGGTTGCTGCATATGGAGATTATTCAGGAACGTCTGGAACGCGAATTTGATCTGGATCTGATCCCGACCGCGCCATCCGTTGTCTATAAACTGGATTTGACCGATGGGACCAAGCGCGAAATCTATAACCCTGTGGATATGCCGGAAGTCACCCGCATCAAGGCGATTTATGAGCCATGGATCAAAGCCACCATTCTGACCCCTGATGAATATCTGGGCGGGTTGTTGAAATTGTGCGAAGAACGTCGCGGAAAACAGATCAATCTGTCCTATGTCGGCAATCGCGCGATGATTGAATATTTATTGCCGCTGAACGAAGTGGTGTTTGATTTCTATGATCGTTTGAAATCGATCTCGCGGGGGTATGCCAGCTTTGATTACCATCTGGATGACTTTATCGAAGGCGATCTGGTCAAGATGGATGTCATGGTGAATCAGGAACCCGTGGATGCTCTGGCGATGATTGTGCACCGGTCGCAAGCCGAACGTCGCGGACGCCATTTGTGCGAACGCTTGAAAGAGCTGATCCCTCGCCAATTGTTCAAAATTGCGGTACAGGCCACTTTGGGATCAAAAATTATTGCGCGGGAAGATATTTCAGCGATGCGCAAGGACGTGACGGCGAAATGTTACGGAGGGGATATTACCCGTAAGCGCAAGCTCCTCGACAAACAAAAAGAGGGCAAGAAAAAGATGCGCCAATACGGGAATGTGGACATTCCACAATCGGCCTTTATTGCCGCCCTTAAAATGGGTGACGAGAAGTAGGTGTTGTTTTCCGAGGCACGAACAGAGGGGCCCATGACTATTGCATTACTTGATACAAAAAACCAAACCTTCCAAGAAATTATGGGGAATGGCAGCAAATACCAAGTCCCTCCTTTTCAACGTGATTACTCGTGGGGTATGGATCAATGGGAAGATTTGTGGGCAGATATTAACTCCTTGTTTGGTGGAGAAGATCAACATTATATGGGGTATGTTGTTTTGCAATCTTCCCCGAATAAAGTTTTCAAGATTATAGACGGGCAACAGCGACTCACAACGGTATCGTTGATGATACTTGCAGCTCTCAAGTGTTTTCAGGAGTTGATCGACAAAAATATTGATGCAGATAATAACAAGAAACGCATAGATGTTTTTAGAAATACGTATATCGGTGTCATTGATCCTATTTCCCTCCAAACAGAAAACAAACTGACTCTGAACCGTAATAACAAATCAACCTTCAAATCCCTCTCTTCCAATCTGAGGATTATTCCGGAGCGGGGCATAAAAAGAACCAATAAAGGGTTAAATGATGCGTTTGTGTTTTTCTACGATAAATTAAAGTCGTTTGAAGGTATTGAGCTCGCTAAATTTATCGAATCTGTCACGAGCAAGCTTCTTTTTACCAAAATCACTGTTAATGATGACCTTAATGCCTATCGGGTTTTTGAAACGTTAAATGCCAGGGGGGTTCAGTTATCAACTCCCGACCTTCTCAAGAATTACCTTTTCTCGCTTATTAACTCCAGCGCAGACGTTTCTGAAACGGAGCTCGAAGAATTGGATGAAAAATGGGAAGAAATTGTTGAACAATTAGGAAAAGAAGACTTTTCCAAGTTCTTGAAAACGGATTGGAATACCAAAAATACCAATACAACAAAATCTGATTTGTTCAAAAGTATCCGGAAAAAAGTTCTGGATCGAGCGTCAGCTTACAAGTATCTGAATGAGTTGCGAGAGAGTGCTCCGATATTCGCGGCCCTTAGCAATCCTTATGATGATTTCTGGCTTCAGTCGGATTACCGATCGGTTTCTGAACATTTGGTGTGCTTGAATACTTATAATGTGACACAGCCGTTCAGTATTTTTCTGGCTGCTTTTAACCGTTTTGCCCCGGATGAATTTTGTAAACTTGCAAAATATATAGAAATTTTGTCTCTCCGTTATAATGTTATTTGCAATAACCAAGCCAATGAACAAGAACGGGTTTATAATACGATTGCACAAAAAATTTTTTCCGGTGATTACAGCCGTGCAAGCCATGTCAAACATGATGAAAATTTTAGACGCCTTTATCCGGACGATAATTCTTTCATTCAGGCTTTCCGATTTAAAACCATGCCGAGTCGGCAAACGGAGAAGAAGATAAAATATCTTTTGCAGGGGATAGAAAATGCTCTTGGTTCCACGAAAATAGAAAAAGATCAGGCGACGCTTGAGCATATTCTTCCATATAATCCAACAGCCCAGTGGAAAATAGATTTCGGAGGAGATGATTGGTCAGGCTGCATTGATAGAATTGGGAACATTATCCTTTTATCGAAGGGCGAGAACAAGGCCGCCGCGAGAATGACCTTTTTGGATAAAAGAAAAATATATGCTGATAGTCATTACAAAATTGCCCAAAAAGTAGGCGAATATGAATCTTGGAATAAGACAAATTTAAATGATTTCCAACATTGGATGTCCATCGAGGCTTCCAAGATTTGGAAAATTGATTACCAGAATTCCTCATCCGATTCCCTTTGAAGGGGGCGCTTTTATCTCTCACGTGGAGACACGCCCTAGAAATACCACCACATCATCCAGAATGACAGTATCATGGGATGGGGTGTAAATGCTGTTTGAGCAAAGCGGATAAGTTGGATAGAATGATTCGTTCGTCTTTGATTCATTTCTCTTTACGTTCAACCCCGATGGAAAAACCATGTCAGATACACCCGACGCTGCAAAACCCGAAGAAAACTTGCCCGCCCTTGATGGGGAAGGCGGTGGGACTGCTCCCAAAGATAAAAAGAAAAAACTTATTCTGATTTTGGTACCGTTGATTTTATTGATCGGGGGCGGGGCCGGATTGTATTTTTCCGGAATGCTGGATGGGCTTTTGGGCAAAAAACCTGCGGCCGAAGAAACGTCCAAGGATGGAGATACGAAAGACGACAAAAAAGCCGAAGGAAAGTCCGAAGAAAAATCGGGTGAAAAGTCTGGTGGGGATCATGCGGCGAAAGCGGGTGAAAGTGAGAAAAAGGCAGAGGGCGGGGAAGAGGCCAAAGCTGAAGGCGGTGGCGGGGAACATGGGGGCGGAGAAGGCGGAAAGTCCGGCCCGGCTTTCTTGAAAGTGCCTGATCTAATTGTGAATTTGAACAGTGACAGTGGCCCTGCGCGTTATTTGCGCCTGTCGGTTCAGTTGGAGTTAAAGAACGAGGCCGATATGAAGGCGGTGGAAGCCGTGCTGCCGCGTGTCATCGATCAATTCCAGACATATTTACGGGAATTGCGGATTCAGGATCTGAAAGGGTCCAAAGGCATGTATCGGTTGCAGATCGAATTGTTGTCCCGCGTGAATGCGGCTGCGGCTCCAACTGAAGTCAAGGATGTGCTTTTTCAGGAAATTCTGATACAATAACCATAAGAAAATGGAATATGGCCCGTTTCTTGTAAGGATGGGTTATATGACACAAAAGGACAAAAGAAAACACGACGAGTGAAACCTGAAAGGATTGTCTGATGGCTGATACGCCAACTCAGGAAGCTGACCAGATGAGCGAGGAAGAGCGTCGGATGATGGCCGAATGGGAGGCCATGGCCGGCGCAGATGGGGGCAGTGCGGAAGCCGCCCAACCGGATATGGACGCCATGGGGGGTATGGACGATATGGCGGCTGCGATGGGGGGGGATGGGAATACGCGCATCCTGAACCAGTCCGAGATCGACTCATTGCTGGGGTTTGATGATGATGCCGGACATGGTGAAACGTCCGGCGTGATGGCGCTTGTGAATGCGGCTTTGGTGAACTATGAACGTTTGCCAATGTTGGATATCGTGTTCGATCGTTTGGTCCGCCTGATGTCCACATCCTTGCGCAATTTGACATCCGATAACGTCGAAGTGTCGTTGGACCAGATCTCGACGGTGCGTTTCGGGGATTATTTGAATTCGATTCCGCTTCCCGCCATGTTGACCGTGTTCAAAGCCGAAGAGTGGGACAATAACGGATTGATCGTGGTGGATAGTGCCCTGATTTATTCGGTGGTCGATGTGTTGCTGGGCGGACGGAAGGGGACTCCCTCGATCCGTGTCGAAGGCCGCCCCTATACCACGATTGAAACAAAATTGGTCGAACGGATGTTGAATGTCACATTAAATGATATGTCGACGGCGTTTGACCCGTTATCCCCCGTCAGTTTCAAATTGGAAAACATGGAAACCAACCCGCGCTTTGCGGCCATTACCCAAGCCGGGAATGCCTGCGTTCTGGCTCGGATGCGGATTGATATGGGTGATCGCGGCGGACGGGTTGAAATTTTAATCCCTTATGCAACATTGGAACCGATCCGCGAATTGCTGTTGCAAATGTTTATGGGGGAAAAATTCGGTCGGGATTCGATCTGGGAAACCCACTTAACCAAAGAATTATACGAAACCGATGTGCATGTTCAGGCGGTGATGGGCGAAAAAACCGTCATGTTGCGGGATATGTTGAATTGGAAAAAAGGGACTGTGGTGATGTTCAACACCAAGCCGTCCGATGAAATTGAGCTGCGCTGTGGCGATTTCCCCATGTTTCTGGGGCCGATGGGTCAGAAAGAAGGGCGGATTGCCGTGCGGATTGAAAAATATATCCCGCCGGATCGGGATTAGGGACTGAAACGCAGGGGCGAAACGGAGGACTTTATGGATCATGTGATGGCGCAAGTTTCCTTTGCATTCGATATCCTTATCACGGTGTTGTTAGGGGCGACGATCTATTTCGCGGTGAAATTATCCCGTCATCTGGATACATTCCGTTCGAACCGTTCGGATATGGAGACATTGATCCGCGAATTATCCAGCCAGATAACCCGTGCCCAGGAAGGCATTTCCGTTCTGGATGACTTATCCACCACCCGGGGAGATGAGTTGCGTGGGTTATTGGGAAAAGCCCAAGGGTATATTGACGAACTGCATGTGATGACCGAGTCTGGGAATTCTCTGGCCGAACGTCTGGAAACGATGGCGGTCCGGAACCGCGAATTAATCGAAGAAATGGATGAAAAGGCGCTGGGTCTGGTTTATCCGGGAACAAAAACATCGTCTGCTGCGCCGGTTCCACCTTTGACGGCGACACGCCCTCCAAAATATGAAGAAACATTGACGCGGGCCAAGGCAGAAAAAGCTGGGGCAGAAAAAGCTCGGGCAGAAAAAGCTCGGGCAGAAAAAGCTGCGCCAGAGCCCATGTTCATGATTCGGGATCCGGATTTTGACGCGGAGGATGCGGCCAGGGATGACATTGATGATATCGATGACAGGGATGATGACTTTACATCCCAAGCCGAGCGTGATTTGGCCGAGGCTTTGAAACGTCGTATTCCAAAGGGGACATAGGATTGATATGAAACAGATGTTCAAAGCCTATCTTCGGAAATTGCGCCTTCTTCCTGTATTGATCGTGGTCGCCTCTTTGGCTTTTATGGTCCGTATGGGCGATGCCTATGTCGGGATGAAATCGCTCTCCGGGGCCGCCTATGCCGAGGATGTTGCCACAAAAGAGGCCCCCAAAGACGCTCCAAAAGAAACGCCAAAAGAAACGCCAAAAGACGCATCAAAAGATCAGAAAGCCTCCGGGGCAGCCCCTGTCACGGACGCCACACCACCACCTGCAGAAGATTTGAAATCCAAAGACGCCACCGCGCCTGCCGCGGGGGGAGAGGGGCCCAAGGTGGATTTGCCATCGACCGATGCGACCCCTGAAGATCATACAAAGAAATGGCAGGATGCATCGGATTCGGATCTGGAGAATGCCGACATCAAAAAAGAGATGTATCAGGATTT
>CAZMZK010000082.1:0-6108 GCA_964570705.1 uncultured Micavibrio sp. | reverse complement strand
CTGTCTCCATGAAACAGGGCGAAAAAACAATGGCCGCCCGCCACCGCGAAGCCCTAGCCGCCGAGCAGGATGCCGTCCGCGCAGATCCTGTCATCGCCCGCATTCTCGAAGCATTCCCGGGCACCGAAATTATTGCAATTACCTGAGGTGTAAAATTTTTTCCTGAAAAAAAGGGATGTGTGCGGCGGTGGATTCCGTTTTTACCGGAATACGAAGCACGATTCTATTTTAAGAGTGGAGAAAGAAAATGGTCGGGGCGAAAGGATTTGAACCCTCGACCCACTGCTCCCAAAGCAGTTGCGCTACCAGACTGCGCTACGCCCCGACATGACGTTGTGTGGACATCTTGTACACGAATTTATGAGTCTATTTCAAGTCTTTTTGTAAAAAATTATAAATTACTTTATCACCCGTTGAAAAACCTAGGGTTTCCGCCTCTCCGCCGTTGATCTCCAACACGGCCAGAATGGGCTCGGGGGATGGAATCGGGGTTTCGTCATGGGGAATCGCACGGGAATGGATGCCTTTAATCACGCCATCGGTGCCGATAAAGATCATATCAAGGGGAATCAGGGTGTTTTTCATCCAGAATTTCGGGGTGTCCACCGAATCAAACACAAACAGCATCCCTGTGCGTGCAGGAAGAGCTGTGCGGTTCATTAAGCCTCGCTCGCGGGTCGTAACAGTCTGCGCAATCTCGACATCCAATGCGACAGACGGCCCATGGGCTGTTGTAATGGTAATAGGTGCGGCAAGGGCAGGGGCCATTCCGCACAACAGAGCCCAGAAACAGAGGGAGAGGGTTCGGACCATGGTGTGCATTATCCCAAGTCTACGCTACGTTTTTTGGCGGCCAGAATGGCGGTGGTGAGGAGGGGCGTTAAGCCTGTGTTGTGATCCATCAGGATGTTTAAGGCCGCTTCGGTGGTGCCTCCGGGACTGGTGACGTTTTGGCGCAGTGTGGCGGCAGATATCGAAGATTGATTCTCCGCCAGTGCAGCCGCGCCGATCACTGTCTGGCGCGCCAATTTTTCCGACAGGGCAGGGGATAATCCGGCCGTGACACCTGCCGCCGTCATTGCTTCGATCAGATGGAACAGATAGGCAGGGCCGCTTCCCGACAGGGCCGTGACGGCATCCATCAGACGTTCGTCATCAATCCATTCGGCATCGCCCACCGCAGCCATCAGAGTCATCGCCGTCTGGCGTTGGCGTTCTGTGGTGGCGGCGTTGCCGCAGAGGACGCTCATACCTTTTCCCGCCAAAGCCGGTGTATTGGGCATGACGCGGATAACCGGATGATCGCGCCCGAACAGGTCTTCAAAAAAGGCAATGGTCTTGCCTGCCGCAATCGATAAAACCAGTGTGGACGGCGTCAGGAGTGGGCGTAAACTGGAGGCAATTTCGGCCATAACCTGAGGTTTGACGGCCAGCAAAACAATGTCGAAGGTCGATGATATCTCCGCAGGATCGTGATAATCGGCGGTGGCCGTATGGGGATCCAGTGTCGAGATCGCAAGGTCATTGCGATGGCTCCACCCGTTGAACAGGGCGCCCCCCATTTTCCCCACACCAACCAGTAAAATACGCGTGAGATTCGATGATGGCATGATGGATGACTCCCTTGCTATATTATGACTGTCTCGGTTAGGACTGACCCTGTGTCGGCATCAGGGCAAAGGCCAATTGGTCTTCGCTGTGGACATGTTCATCCGCCAGCATCAGCAAGGCAGGGTAATGAAAATCACATTCCTCGACGGCGATGCGGATCAGGTCGCCCAGATGATCGTGGCTTGATCCAAAATCCATGCCGCGGAACAATTGGGTGTAACGATAACACGGCACCATGCTTTCGGGGGAAATGTGGAAATGCCCGATCCACATGCTGTAATTGATGTTGTTGATAATCTGGCAGGCTTGGTTGTATTGGAAATCGGCCAGCCGGATATCATATTCGCAACAAAATTGCATGACTTCGGTTTGGGCATTCCACAAAAACATCATGCGGTAAACGCCATGGTTTCCGCGCATCTCCATAAACAATTCATCCCGATTCATGCGGGAATACGACCATTTCTGCCGTAACAAAACGTCTTCGACATTGTCCAGAGGATTAAATCCGGAGTCAAAATAGGGGTCGGTATGTGATGACATGATGGCTTCTCTCCCCCCGCGGTGATTACACGCGCTTTTTCGGTTTTGCGGTTTTTGATTTTGGTGCTGTTTTTGCGGCTGGTTTGGGGGCGGCTTTGGATGCAGCTTTAGGGGCTGCTTTAGGTGCTGCCTTTTTGGGTTTGGCCGCTGGTGTTTGTCCGAGCAAAGCTTCAAGCGCTGCAATCCGTGCTTTTAAATCTTCCTGTTCCAGACGCAGCTTGGTCACCACGCCTTGCAACCGCACAACATCGTCATGGGGGGCAGAGGATTGGAATTTCTCCCCGATCTGGTCTTTTAAATTGGACTGGATCTGTTTGCCCAAGGTCGAGAAAACGTTCAACGCTCCTCCGGCAACGCGGGTCAGGTCGTCGAGGATACGGCTGGTGTCGCTGGTGTTCATATAAAAACTCGTCGCTATGATGTGAATGAAGGCTTTTTCTTTAGCATTATTCCGATGGGAGTTGCAACTCCTCCTGATGCTGCCTATATAGGGAGTGGTGGATAACTTGAAGGTTTTCTAAAGGAAAAATTATGGCATTACAATTTCCGACGATTGATCCCGTGGCAATGACACTGGGCCCGTTGCAAATCCATTGGTATGCGCTGGCCTATGTTGTTGGCTTTATTGCCGCATGGCGCTTGGCCATCCGTATCACCAAACTGGATAAAAATCCGGATCAACGTCCGAATGAAAACGATATCGATGATTATTTGTCGTGGGCCATTCTGGGGGTCTTGCTGGGGGGGCGTTTGGGGTATGTGTTGTTTTATAACCTGCCGACCTATCTGGATCATCCGGAAGAAGCCTTGAAAGTATGGCATGGAGGTATGTCGTTTCATGGGGGCGTGATCGGGGTCGTGACCTCGCTCATCCTGTTTACGCACTTCAAAAAAGTTCCGTTCTGGCGGTTGGCCGATATCGCGGCGGCGGTGACACCGATCGGATTTTTCCTCGGGCGATTGGCCAATTTTGTGAATGGCGAATTATATGGACGGGTGACCGATGTCGCGTGGGGGGTGGTCTTTCCCCGTGGCGGAGACGAGCCCCGCCACCCGAGCCAATTATACGAAGCCGCAACCGAAGGCATTTTATTGTTTGTGATATTGTTTGCCGCGATCCATGTAAAATCGTTGCGCGAACGAACGGGGACGATCTCCGGCCTCTTTATGCTGGGATATGGCCTGTTCCGCTTTGGATGTGAATTTTTCCGCGAACCCGATGTGCAATTGGGCTTTATTCTGGATCAGGTAACAATGGGACAAATTCTGTGTCTGCCGATGATGGCGGCGGGTGTTGTGTTTCTGGTGATGGCAGGAAGAAAGCCGCGATGCCAGAATACTTGAAAGAACACTTAAAAGAATACTTGAAAGAGCCGTTAAAAGACCTGATCCGCGATCATATCCGCCAGAATGGCCCGATGTCGGTTGCGACCTATTGGGATATGTGCCTCGCGCATCCGCAATACGGGTATTACATCACCCGCGATCCGTTGGGAGCCGCCGGAGACTTTGTGACCGCCCCCGAAATATCCCAATTATTCGGAGAAATGATCGGCATCTGGACGATCGAGCGGTGGCGCAGTTTGGGATCTCCTTCCCGCGTGCTGTTGGTGGAGTGTGGCCCGGGGCGGGGAACACTGATGGCGGATCTGTTGCGCATTGCCAGATTGGTACCGGAATTTTTATCTGCGGTGCAGGTGTTTCTGGTGGAGACATCGCCGGCTTTGCGCGCGCGTCAGGCAACATCTCTGTCGGATTATCCGGTGATGTGGTGCGATTCTGTGGATGATATTCCGCACGATGCGCCGCTGATCGTGATTGGCAATGAATTTCTCGATGCGCTTCCGATCCATCAATATGTGGTGCAGAAGGAGGGGGATTTCGAGACAGAGCGGCGTATTGCCCTTGGGGAAGATGGGCAGACATTGGTGTTTGATCCAAGCGATGGACAGATTGTGGAGAAATCCCCCGCACGGGAAGAGGTGATCCGGAGGCTTTGTGACCGGATCACGGCGCAAGGTGGGGCCGCCCTGATGATCGATTATGGCCATGATGTGTCGGCGGGGAATATGGGGGCTATGGGTGATACGTTACAAGCGGTCAAGGCGCACCAATTCTGTGATGTGTTGTCAGAGTGCGGCGAGGCAGACATAACCTCGCATGTCGATTTCGGGCGGTTGGCCGATATTGTGACCGCAGCAGCGCTGCCAGTAAGGCTGCAGGGGCAGGGTGATTTTCTGGTACGTATGGGGATTACCTTGCGTGCGGCCCAGTTACGGGCGAAGTCACCCACGATTGATGTTGATCTGCGCCGGTTGATTGATCCGGATCAGATGGGAACCCTGTTTCGGGTGATGGAGATAGGATGATGACGGCCGAAAAAAACAGCTATGCGGTGCAATGTGCGGAGTGGGGTTCGGATGACGTGATCGCCCATGGCTTTTTCGGGCGGCAAGGCGGGGTCAGCACAGGATTGTACACGAGTCTGAATTGTTCGCCGCAATCGCGGGATGATCCTGATTCGGTGGTTGAAAATCGGGATCGTGTGCGTGCGTTCCTGAATGGAAAATCACTATCGACATTAAAACAAATTCATTCGGATATCTGTGTGCCGATTGAGGGCGGATGCATGACGGGCCTAGCGGAAGGCGATGCTCTGGTCACCAAAACACCCGGGCACATTATCGGGTGTTTGTCGGCTGATTGTGGGCCGGTGTTGTTTTATGCGCAGGATGGACGCGGAGCGCCCGTCATTGGCGCGGCGCATGCCGGATGGGGCGGGGCGTTAAAAGGCGTTCTGGAATCAACCTTGCGCGCTATGGTGCATCTGGGGGCAGATGTGTCAACTCTGACCGCCGCGATTGGCCCTTGTCTGGCGTACGAAAATTATGAAGTCGGGCCGGATTTTTCGGCCCCTTTTTTGTCCCCCTTTGTGGCGGAAGATTCCCGTGCGGCAGCTTTCTTTGGCGTGCCAGAGGGTAAAAAACCAGAGGGAAAAAACAGCATTCATTTTGATTTGCCGTCCTATCTGCGGTTTCGTCTGGAACGGGCCGGAGTGCCGGATATCCGGATGGTGCATCATGATACCTATGCGCAGGAGGAGGCCTATTTCAGTTATCGCCGCGCCACCCATCGCCATGACAACGATTATGGCCGCCAAATCTCGGCGATTATGATCCGGTAGATATTTTTTCTTTTTATACTTCGTTCGGTTAATGACCCGAAAAAAGAGTCCCCCTCACCCGACTTTAGCTAAAGGCTTACAGCATTAAGCCTGCGTTGCCCTCTCCCCCGTGGGGAGAGGGAGGTGTGAGGGGGAAAACTTTCGGGTGCTTTTATGAACAGAGGATATTATCCGCTTTTGCTCACAGTAAAAACCCCCGCTCAGCGCGGGGGTTTTTGTTATCAGTGAGGACGCGGGGCGGGATCATCCGATCTCGCAACAGGGGGTATTGCTGCAGGAACAGCTTTCGACTTAATCTCAACTGTTAAGCCATCTGCTGTTTTTCTGTCTCCTGTCGCCGTCACCAAAACGCCATTCAGGCGGATCATTTCTTCTGAGCTAAGAGACCCATCAGATCCGGCAATTTTGTGAACAGTATCAGTAATTTTTCTAGGATCTCTGATGCCTGCCGCTTGGGCATTCTTTTTAATGACCTCAACAGCCACATCAGCTGGTACCACAATCGGCGCACTTCCGTCTGTCGTTGCTGGTTTTGATTTTTGCGGTGCTGGGGCCCCTTGATAATTGCCCACTATTTTATCCGCCGTTTTGCCAACTTGACGAGCCGCCGGTGCGATGCTTGGCACGATCGCATCAACGCCACCTTCGATTTGTCTATCTGCGGACTTGGTATCAATAATCAACCCCGCTTTCCCGAGAGCAGCGTAATCAATACCACCCGCAGCAATCTTTGCATCCCTGATCCCGTCGTCACAGGCTTTCATAAGATC
>CAZMZK010000081.1:0-6130 GCA_964570705.1 uncultured Micavibrio sp. | reverse complement strand
CGCTTTGACTACGATCCCGTTACCCACACGGCCAAAGGGATTTTGATTGAGGAAGGCCGGACAAATCTTGTCCTACGCTCAGCCGAGATGGACAATACATCAGTCTGGATTCATGGAGCATCCATTTCGGTCACTCCGAATACAACAGACACACTTGCTCCGGATGGAACAAATTCTGCTGAAAAAATTTCTATAAACAGTACTGCCGCCGTAACCTTTATTCAAACAGGATTAACGGTTTCTGGAACTACGGTAACTTACAGTATCTTTGTAAAACAAGGATCGAGTGCAACTACAGGGAATAGTTTTTGTTTACGCAACCAGACGACTGCCACAAATTTAATCTGCGGAAGTTTAAATTATTCCACAAATGTATTTACGTACAGTGTCGGAAGTTCTGGTGTCTCAGTTCAAAATTTTCAGAATGGGTGGAAACGATTGATTATAACAGCCACCACTGGTATTTCCTCCGAAAACCAGTTGATTGTATATGCGGGATACATAGGATCCACTTATTCACCGACAAATTATTTCTATGCGTGGGGAGTCCAGCTGGAAGTGGGATCATTCCCCACCTCCTATATCCCCACCACCAGTGCTACAGTGACACGGGCCGCGGAAAATCTTGTGCTTCCGATAGGAAGCTGGTTTAACAACTCTTCTGGCACATTATTTGGGGAAGCTGCTGCATATAATTCTGTTGCGGTAGCCTCGGTTGGATCATCACCAACTTTTGCATCTATAAATACATCAACAGCCAGCAATATTGCCAGACTTGGGCGGTACATATCTACTCCTAGCACGGGACTCTTTCAATCCTCTGTTGCTCCTGTGACTTTTACCAATTTGGGTTTATGGCCAAACAATTCCACACAAAAGGTGGCAGGTTCATACAGTGAATTGGGTTTTTCATCATTGCTTGGAACAAACGCTCTCAACACAGCTGGAGCAGCGGCTCTCCCAGGTACAATTACCGAAATGCGAATTGGTCAATATGCGTTGAGTGGTTACTGGTCTTCCACAATTTCTCAAATTAAATACTACCCCTCTCGCGTAACCGACACCCAACTCCAACTTTTGACGCAATAAACGACAAGAATATACGATCCAGAACGCCCCGTAAGGGACAGGGGTGTGGATAAGTCACGTAAAACCATGAGGGGTATTTTGGGCACAATTTTATTCCCATCTGCGAAACATGTCCGAAGGGGACTTAATCACGGAGGATAACATCTTTTAAAAAATGTTCTGCTGGTGGATTATCTTCCAAAAGCCTTGGAAAAGTTAACAAGGTCTTAACGTATCGGATGTGGATGAAATATGGGATAAAACTTATCCCCATGACTCAGGCCCCCTACAACTACTTACATCCTTTAATAAATATATCTTTTTTATTGGGTGACTTTCTGGTTTGATAGGCGCATGAAAAAATTTATCGCGACATTGAATGGAATAAAATCAGATACACCTCCGGTATGGTTAATGCGGCAAGCAGGGCGATATCTTCCCGAATATTTGAAAACACGGGCAACGGCAGGAAGCTTTCTTGATCTGTGTTATTCTCCGGATCTGGCGGCAGAAGTGACATTGCAGCCGATCCGCCGTTATGGGTTTGATGCCGCGATTTTATTTTCGGATATTCTGGTGGTGCCACAGGCTTTGGGTCAGGATGTAAGTTTTGCCGAAAATCATGGTCCGGTCTTGGGGGAATTACCCCAAGAGATTTCTTTTGACCCATCTGTGTTTCACGTGAATCTCGAACCCGTGTATCAGGCCGTAGAACAGATTAAATCCGGCCTACAAAACGAAGGATTTTCCGGTACCGCGTTAATCGGGTTTTCCGGAGCCCCATGGACATTGGCGTGTTACATGATTGACCGCAAAGGATCAAAAGATTTTGCAGCCACCCGTCTGATGGCCTTGCAACAGGAAGAAAAATTTGCGGCGTTGATAGATACTCTGGTCCAATCTGTGAGTGCCTATCTGATCAAACAAATCGAACGCGGTGTGGAAGCTGTCCAGATTTTTGATAGTTGGGCAGGTGTATTGCCCCCTTCTGAATTCCAGAAATGGGTTATCGCGCCGACACGCCGTATTGTGACAGCGGTAAAATCTGTTTATCCGCAAATTCCGATGATCGGTTTTCCAAAGGGGGCAGGGGTCCTTTATCCCGATTATGTACGGGGAACAGGAATAACCGCCGTCGGGATCGATACCCATATGCCTGTAGAATGGGTGAGGGATCACGTACAACCACTTGTTCCTGTTCAGGGGAACTTGGACCCCTTCACACTGGTCGCAGGGGGTCAGGCACTCGATTCTGCCGTTGATCACATTTTGGACACATGGGGTGAAAAACCGTTTATTTTTAATCTGGGCCACGGGATTGACAAATCCACCCCACCAGCCCATGTCACCCGGTTAATCAATCGGGTGAGAGGACTGCAATCATGAGCCGTAAAACTGCCGTTGTATTGTTTAATCTGGGCGGGCCGGATAAACCGGAAAGTATTTCTCCGTTTCTCAAGAACTTTTTTATGGACAAAAATATTATTGCGGCCCCGTTTCCCGTGCGCTTTCTGGTGTCGCGGTTAATAGCCTATAAACGGTCACGCAAAGAAGCCGGAACCAGTTACGGGCTTTTGGGTGGAAAATCTCCCCTGCTTGAAAACACGCTGGCACAAGCCGAATCCTTGCAAAAGGTTTTGGGTGAAGATTTTAAAGTGTTTGTCAGTATGCGGTACTGGCACCCAATGGCGGCGGACGTAGTCCGGCAGGTCAAAGCCTATGAACCGGATGACATCGTATTACTGCCGCTTTATCCGCAATATTCGACGACGACCACGCGCTCGTCGTTGGAAGATTGGCAAAAACAGGCCCAACGCCAAGGGCTTATTCCAAAACGTTCGCCAAAACCCTGCGTTATTGGCTGTTATCCGTTTCAGGACGGATTTATTGCAGCGTCTGCGGATTTGGTGAAACAGGCTTTTGACGCCTTTGTGGCCAAACATGGTACCCGTCCGCGTGTGTTGTTTTCAGCGCATGGATTGCCCGAAAAGATCGTTGATCAAGGTGACCCGTATCAATGGGAATGCGAACAAGGTGCAGCCAGAATTGCGGCAGCAACGGGGATCGATCATCTTGACTGGATGTCGTGTTACCAAAGCCGTGTCGGACCATTGAAATGGATCGGCCCCAGTACCGAAGACGCCCTGAAAAAAGCCGCTGCCGATAAAGTTCCGGTGTTGATTTACCCGCACGCTTTTGTCAGCGAACATGTCGAAACCCTGGTTGAAATTGAACAGGAATATCGCCATATGGCGCATGAATTCGGGGTTCCGGCCTTTGAACGTGTGCCGACCGTGTCATGCCATCCGGCTTTTATCACGGGATTGGCCGATCTGGTGCGCAACGCATTGTCCGAAAATGCAAAAGAATCCCGTATTTGCCCAATCGATCGGGCACAATGTTGCCGCACGGATATTGACAGGATTTTTGACTTTGCGCACGAAAATCCTAGATAATGGGAAGAGAGCAATTTTTTGCAGGAGGTGCGCTATGCCACAAGTTGTAAAAGCTGCGTTAACTGTCGCCGGATTGGTGGCCGTCTGGGTTGGTGTGATGATTTATGTCGCCTAGATATGGGCAACTTCACAGTAATCCGTAAGAAAATATCACAACTGCGATAAACAAGGAGAAAATGCCGATCATAAAGAGAAAATCGGCAATGTTTTCTGATTTTGTTGCAAATTTTTCCGTTTCGCTCAGAAGTGAAATATAAGACAGGATGCAGCTTGCAATGAAAAACAAGCTGGAGAATGTGCATATTTCATCGGCATAGGTATTTAAATTCGCGTGGGATATTTTCATTCCGGTTATCAGGATAAAGCAAATTCCCAATAGGTTAGAGGCCGTCGTCAAGATGTGAGGTTGTTTTCCTGAGTTCATAATGACCTGTCTCCATCGAATCCATAATTGTACAAAACAAACGGGCGAAGAAGAAATCCTCCCCCTTTTTGGGAAATAAAAAATTATTCGGATGGGGATCAATCGAGGAATGTCTATGAAGAGAGAAAGTGGAGCGGGTGAAGGGAATCGAACCCTCATGGCCAGCTTGGAAGGCTGGAGCTTTACCACTAAGCTACACCCGCATCACAGACGTAGGAATGTATAGCAAAATTTCTTATTTTGACAAGAAGAATTTATCATGACCTCACGGTCCCTCATTTTTACGGCTGTGAACGACCAGATCCCGCCTGTGCCCGCCTCTTTATACAAAACAAGTCGAGGGGTGGTAAAATTTTCGCTCTTTTTCTGTTCGGAAAAAAATCAGAGTGTGGTAGAATAGAAGATACATATTTATTTTGATCCGTTGTTCTTTTTTCTTTTTTGCGTCATTTAAAATCACATATCCTTTTTTGCTCCACCTTTTGCCAGAGTATCATGAAAATCAGATGAAAAACCTCAAAATCAGCCATAAAATCCTTACCTTTATGTTCCTGTTGACCTTTCTTGCGGGGGCGTTAGCTTTGAAACTTGTATCCAGTATGGAGATGGTTAATCACCAATCAACCTTGATTTCCCAGAACTGGCTCCCGTCCGTTCAAACAACATCTATGCTGAATACGGCGACATCCGATTTTCGGTTGGCCCAGTGCAAGCATCTTGGAACAACGGATCCGGCTACGATGGCTGAGGCTGAAAAGGATATGACGGCTTTGAGCAAACAAATTGACGATCTCCGCCATACGTATGAACCGCTGATTTCATCCCAGGAAGAAAAGGAGCTGTATCAGCAGTTTTCGAATGAATGGGCGCAATATATCAAAGATCATGAAGCGTTTTTGGCGCTGTCACGGAATAACCAGAATGACGAGGCGAATAAGATCTTATACGGAGATGCTTCGAAACAGTTCAATAAGGCATCAGAGCATTTGGTAAAACTGGTGGATTTGAATGCTAGTGGAGCGCATGAAGCGAGTGCGGCAGGCGATGCTATTTATGCGCATCAGGAAAAAATGGCCATTGCAGGAATTATCATCATGTTGGGTTTGGCCGGGGTTTGTACGTTCTTGCTAAGCCGTTCGGTGGCAACTCCGATTTCTGGAATTACCCATTATATGGGAATTTTATCCGATGGCGATTTGAGTCAGGATGTTCCGTTTAAAGAACGGAAAGATGAAATTGGGATGATGGCGTCTTCTTTACAAATCTTCAAAGATGGTTTGGTCGAAGCAGAGAAATTGCGGGCGAAAGCGGATGCCGAACGTCTGGAAAAAGAGGCTCGTCAGAACCGGATGAATCAAGCGACGACGCGTTTCGAACAGTCCATGAGCGGGATTGTGAAGGTCGTTGCTGCGGCATCGACAGAGCTTCAGGCGTCCGCCCACACATTGGCGGCTGCGGCGGATGAAACTTCCTTGCAATCGAGCGCGGTCTCCGCGGCATCGACAGAAACATCGGCGAATATTCAAACCGTGGCGGCATCGACGGAAGAATTGTCTTCCTCGATCTCTGAGATTACCCAGCAAGTATCCCGTTCGTCCTCCGTGGCAAATGATGCGGTCGAAAAAAGCCGTTTGGCTATCCAGTCGATTGATAAACTTCTGGAATCGGCCCAGAAAATTGGCGAAGTTACATCTGTGATTGCGGATATTTCTGGACAGACGAATTTGCTGGCCTTGAATGCCACGATCGAGGCGGCACGCGCGGGGGATGCCGGAAAGGGATTTGCGGTTGTGGCGAACGAAGTGAAAGGGCTTGCTGCAAATTCGGCTCAATCTGCCGACCAGATTTCAATACAAATTGCCCAAATTCAGGAGGATACCAAGATTGCTGCGCGGGCTGTCCATGATATTACGAAAATAATTGACCAGATCAGCGAAACATCTTCCAGTATTGCGGCAGCCATCGAAGAGCAGGCGGCAGCCACTTCGGAAATTACCAGAAACGTCAACGAAGCCTCGAATGCATCGATTGAAGTTGACCGGAACATTGCCGGTGTTAGCCAGTCTACCGCGTCCACAGGTGCGGCGGCTTCGCAATTATCCGGAGCAGCGGCAGAGTTAAGCAAACAAGCCGAGATTCTGAAAACGGAATTTGATACATATATTTATGCAATCAACAACGC
>CAZMZK010000080.1:0-6237 GCA_964570705.1 uncultured Micavibrio sp. | reverse complement strand
CGCCAATCGCGATGAACGAAGGTCTCCGCTTCGCGATCCGCGAAGGTGGTCGTACGGTTGGAGCAGGAGTGGTTGCAAAGATTATCGAATAATCTTTGCAAATCAGTCCGTGTGCGACACCCGCAGACATTTCGGTGCTGGCGTCGTTGCTAAAATTATTGAATAATCGATTTTCGATATAGATTTAAACCCCGCCGGAATATTTTTGGCGGGGTTTTTTTATAAAGAGAGCACAGAGGTTCTTTTCCGGAACAGGATCTGTGCTATATCTCTTGTATTATGCCCTATAACCCCTTTGACCCGCTTTATGATGATTTGCCAGAGATGATTCCGATTTTCTCTCTGGAGGGGGCGTTATTGCTTCCACGCGGGGAATTGCCGTTGAATATTTTTGAACCGCGCTATCTGGCCATGGTGGCCGATGCCATTCGGGGGGACCGCTTGATCGGGATTATCCAACCCGCCTATAAAACGGGCTGTGTTGGCCGGATTGTCCGGTTCGAAGAAACGCAGGATGGCCGTTATATCATTGCTTTGCGGGGATTGTGTCGTTTCCGGTTAGGGGAGGATGTCCCGCCAGAGACAGACAGAAAAGGGGACGATTACCGGCGGGCCCATGTTTCATGGGGCGGATTCTCCGGAGATATGGCCCGGGTGGGCCATCTGGATATCAACAAAGATCATTTAAAGGCCTTGTTGCGCCGTTACTTTGAAGATCAGGGGTTGTCGATGGATTGGGATTTGCTGGATTCGGTCACGGAAGAAGGGCTTTTTACCACCTTGGCGATGGTGTGCCCGTTGCCCGCCTCTGAAAAACAGGCCTTATTGGAGGCCACGTGTTGCAAAGCCCGCGCAGATCTGTTTATAAAATTGCTGGAAATGTCTGTCACGTGCCATAACAGGTGCGCGACGACCCCGCATTAGGCCCTATTATGACACAGCTTCCTGTTGATCCCCGCTTATTGGATATTTTGGTCGATCCCGTCAGTAAAGTCCCTTTGCGATGGGATGCCACACGGAACGAACTGGTGTCCGACAGTGGGCGCCGCGCCTATCCTGTACGGGAAGGCATTCCCATCTTATTGGCCAGTGAGGCTCGCGATTTATCCGAAGACGAGGTAAAAAAATGACAGTTTCTTCTTCCCCTGCATCTTCCCCTGCTTCTTTTTCCTACTGGCCGACCGAGATTGTATATTCAAAGTCGCAACGGCTTCTGAACGTCACCTATGATAATGGTGAAACCATTGCTTTATCGGCAGAATTACTGCGGGTCGAAAGCCCCTCTGCCGAAGTGCAAGGGCATCGCCCCGAGGAGAAGGTGATCGTAACCGGCAAGGAACATGTGGCCATTACCGCCATTCATCCCGTTGGGCGGTATGCTGTGCGGTTGGTATTTGATGACGGGCACCAGACGGGCCTGTATAGCTGGGCGTATTTATATGCACTGGCTCAGCCCACACGCAAAGCAGGGTGACGGTTGCGCAAAAACATGATATTCTGGATAGAATTTAGTGTTCATTTTTCCGGAATCAATTTGCCATGTCGCGGTCTGTTAAACCTTTCTTTTTGCTTTGTATTCTGCTGACATTGGGGGCTGTGGGCCATGATATTTATATCTGGCAGACATCCAATGGGTTTCCGTTTGCCTTTGCTGCGCTGGGGTGGATCAGTCAAACCTATCTTCCGGACATCCAACAACAGGTGGTGGATGTGCTGGGTGTGGATTTGTTTAACGCTGTTCTGACTCCTGTTCTCAAGATTCCGGCAGCCTTTTTTGCTGCGGGGCTGGCTGTCATTGTGTATGCCGGCGACCGGATCCACCGTGCCATCGCGTCCGTTGCGGCGGCGCGCGCATCCCCGAAATTTAAACGATAAACAGACACGATAAACACACGCGATGACGCAAAAACTGACGCAATCCCTGACCTTTAAACAGCAACAGAATCTGGTGATGACTCCCCAGATGCAGCAAGCCGTCAAATTGCTGCAAATGACCAATCTGGAACTTCAGGACTATCTGGACGAAGAGATGGTGCAAAATCCGTTATTGGAAAAGCTGGAGCCGGATTCCGAAAACGGGTCTGCATCAGAGGCGGATCCAGAATCCGGGGAAACAGAATCAGAAAACACTTCCGAAGATCATTCACCACAAGAAACACCTTTGGATACCGTTGAAGATGATTCCCGCGATGATTTTGATGCCGGCAATAAAATGGCCGAGATCGGCGCGGGCGGACATAGCAGTTTCTCGGATGATTTGCCGGATTTTGAAGACAGGTTGGTGCGCACCAAAACGTTGCGGGAACATTTGAATGAACAGTTGCACATCGATGCGGACACGATTTTAGAGCGCAGTATTGGTGCTTTGTTGATTGATCGTCTGGATGAATCCGGGTATTTGCGCGATGATGTGGCAACGTTGGCGCAGCAAATCGGATGTTCGCAATCCACTCTTGAATCCCTATTGGCGCGGTTGCGCAAGTTTGATCCGACGGGTGTATTTGCCCATGATCTGGCGGATTGTCTGGCGTTGCAATTGGACGATATGGGCGAATTAACCGAAAGTTTTCAAACGTTGTTGCAGCATTTGCCCGTGTTGGCGCAACACGATTATAAGAAATTAGCCAGAATTTGTCATGTGGATGAAGCCGAATTGAGCGAAATGGTGGCCTTGATCCGTACCTTAAATCCGCGTCCATCCTCCTTGTTTGACCATGTGGTCGCGCAAACGGCCATCCCCGATGTGTTGATGAAAGCCTTACCCAAACATGTGGGGGGCGGATGGCGGGTGGAGCTGAACAGCGATACTCTACCGCGTGTTCTTGTCAACCAGACCTATTACACCGAAGTGTCCGCCCGCACCAAAGACAAAGGCGAACGGGAATATTTGACCACCCAACTGAATAATGCGTCGTGGCTGGTCAAAGCCTTGGATCAACGGGCGCAAACCATTTTAAAAGTCGCTTCCGAAATTGTGGAACGTCAGGACGGATTTTTCCTGTACGGCATTGAATTCTTGAAGCCGTTGACCCTGCGCGAGGTGGCAGAGGCCATTGATATGCATGAAAGCACCGTCAGTCGTGTGACATCGGGCAAATATATCGGGACCCCGCGGGGGTTGTTTGAATTGAAATTTTTCTTTACCTCGGCGATCGAAGGGGCAGACGGGCAGGCGATTTCATCCCAAGCGGTCAAAGCCCGAATCAAGGCTCTGACCGATGCGGAGGACGTGGATTCTGTTCTGTCGGATGATGATCTGGTGGATATTCTGATCAAAGAAGGCATGAATGTTGCGCGCCGGACTGTCGCCAAATACCGCGAAGCGCAAAATATTCCATCCTCTGTCCAGCGCCGTCGGATGAAGAAAAACGCCGCGCATTAATCTCTTATCAATCATTCTGGTGTTTCATAAGATTATGAGCCGAATGGTATCCGATGCAGATCTTGCCCGTATTGCCCTGTCCCTGGATGGGCCGCATCTGGTGCGAGAGTTGTTAACCGACACCGATGATCACACCGATGGGTTTGATCTCGATCTTCTGGCGACGATTTTATCGGAAGGCCCTCCCGAGAAATGTTTGTTGATTTTGGCCTGTGCAGCCAGTCATGTGTGCACCTATGGCGCGATCGATCCGGCCTTGCGTGTGTCCTTGATGATGCTGGCAGACAATGTCTTTGATGATTATGCGCCGCTGTATCTGCGGCATTTGAAATCTCCGCAAACGTCTGTCGATGCCAGCCATTATGAAGCGCAAATTCTGTATATGCAGGATGATCTGGAAGGATTTGCCGAATTATTCGCTCTGGCAGGTGATGTGTCCGAACCAGATACCCCACAATATCAGGTTTGTGCCATTTTATCCGATCAGGCGATGGCGCAGGCCGAATATCTCGATGATCTGGATCCCGATATGGATTATGCGCCGGATGCACCAACGGCAGCGACACAGGATCATCCCTTGCTCCTCTTGACGGGGAATGTTGTTCCTTTTCCCGGGCTTATGCGCAAGAATTGATGTATTTATACATAATATTTTAAACTTGCCAGATGTCGCTTTTTTATGTCACACTATCCTAATATTTAATTGTACATAATGTCGTTGTTGTAGGATATAAAACACATGAATGGGCGGGATTCACAGGGTGGGAGTGGAAGCGGGTCTGCTTTTTTGGCAGCCGCTTTTAGCTGTGAGCCATTTCCCCCTCTTTTCGGATATCCAGAATCCGGGGGTGGCCAACAATCTCCTTGGGGGCCGGAAGCGGGTAGTACGGGGGATGCGGCGCAGTCTGGTGTTCTGGAGCAAACGCTTCTGGCGTCGAGGGCCATTTTAAAAGAGAGGGCTGGATCTTTACCACATATGCGGGATCGAGACTCTCACGAGCCGTCCGCCGCCTCTCTTACCTTGCTGGATGATTTTGCTGTCCTGACGTTTCAAGGTATTGCAAACCCTCGTCCGGATCTTGCGGCACTGCTTCCTATCGTCTCCACGATGACCAAGGAAGAGATTCTGCGGATTCTGGATGGCAATGCTGATGTTTTGAGAAACACGTTGCAGCGGAGTGTTTCCGGTATAGAAAGACAGCGTCTGAAAGATCTGCAAAATTCTCTTCTGGGCTATGTCGCGGTGGCCCCTGCGTTGCGCAAAGCGCATCCGCAAGCGTGGCCAGATATTGCTGCAAAACTTCTGGATCATGTAGCGGTGTATGATCGGCTGGCCCAGATCTTTGTGCAGAACAATCCTTCACAAGGAACGGCATATCCGCAGCCACTTTATCAGATGTTCCTGCAATTCATGACGCTTGCGGGAGCTGATGTTCCTCTGATTCGTAATGCGTTGTCCGCGACATATTTTTTGCGCCAACGCCTCCACACGATGTGCCTTGATGATGCGGATAAAAATGCATCTATACGTGATGGTCTTGCAGCATATCATGATTTTACGTGTGACGCCCATGTGCAGGAAAAAACAGCGCATATTTTGAAGTATTGCGGTGTTACACGAGATCATTTTTTGCGTAGGACGGATATAACAAAGGATGATGATCGCAAGTTAAACGCGGATTTGGAACAGATACTAAATTTTCTTGAAAAACTTTCCCCGTATCTGGATCGGGAACACAGGTTTCTGCATTCCTCAATTAATGGAACAAAACCTCTGGCAGATCAGATTTTGCAAGTTGTCGGAGCCTATGACACACTTCTGGATATTGCAGAGCGCGTGCGGCGGAAGGACATGATGTCATATGTTCCTTCAGGTGAAGATAAAGGTCGGAGTATTGAGATTCATAAAGAAATAGCATGCCTTAATAATTTGCGTAAATTGATATGCTATTTTGTCTTTTCTCGGGATGAAAAGCGTGTTCATGAGGCAATGCCATGTCTTGGAGCATATCTTTCAAGTCTTGAAAATGTAGGCGAACAATCTCCTCACACTATTTTCAATGGGTTGGTAATTTTTGAGGCCACTCCATCAGGGGGGAAACCGCTGCCGCTTCCTACAGAAAAAGAAAGACTAGGTAAGTTTCTTTCTGAATTAGGGCATAGATATAAAAATGCTCAGGAGATGGTGGAAAATAATCCAGACAACCCCTATCTTCTGGCGATCACTTACAAGGATACGTTTGTAACGCCCTGTGAACAAGCTCGCTCTTTTCTGATTACGGTTGGAGAAATCATAAAAGACCAGCATTTTGATGAACGGGAAAGAGACGCTTACGAGAAGGCGCAGAAAAATTTGAAAAAATTTCTTGATCTCATGTCGCCTTTTGCAGGAAAATCAACTTCCTTTCTGAAGGAATGTGGATTCCAGGAAAATCCGGATTCAGCAACTGGGTGGGATTTTCCTGAACAATTGAAATGGAGTCTTAGCAGAATTGTGTTGGGAATAGCACAAGGGGTTGCTAAGGCCACAGTGAATTATCCTGCAGCACATGTTTCGCGCTGATTCTCTCTAATCTGGGCCGGTATCACAAAAAATCATTGAAAAAACCTCTGTAAACCCGTATGGAAAGGGGTATGTCAGACATATTCCAACGTACGCCTTTGAGCCATATCCGTAACTTTGCCATTATCGCCCATATTGATCATGGCAAATCCACCCTTGCCGACCGCTTGATCCAATCCTGTGGCGGGTTGACCGACCGCGAAATGGTCGAACAAGTCCTTGATAATATGGATATTGAGCGCGAGCGCGGCATTACGATCAAGGCGCAAACCGTGCGTTTGAATTATACCGC
>CAZMZK010000079.1:0-6524 GCA_964570705.1 uncultured Micavibrio sp. | reverse complement strand
GGGAAAAATACATCTTCACCGATACGTGCTCCACCCCTCTTCGTCCGCCCCGCCATGGCGATTCGTCTGGTGTCCGTGGGGCCGCGTGGTTGTGGAACCAATAACCCGCCCCGTATCTTGAAGACACAAATTTTTTAAAAATAACTTGACTTATGTCTTCCGTTTACCGTATATACTACCAATATAGCAACTATATGTTGCGCGTTTCTTCTGGGGAAGTTCACGCACGGACATATTACATATAAAAACTGCATCAATTTTATGATTGGCGCAGGCGACCAATAATGGAGAAAAATCTATGCCCATCATCACCCTGCGGTCCACAGACCAAACCCCTCTTTATGAAGGATCCCATATCACCATCAACGATGCCATTGATGCCGCCATCCGGAATAATATCTGTCTTGACGGATTGGATTTATCGTATCAAAAAATTCGTCACATCAATTTGGATGGGGTCACCCTTCGCAATGTATCTTTTAAAGGGGCCGATTTAACAGGCGCCAATATGAGTGAATCCTGCTTTATAGAGTGTGATTTTTCCAATTGCGTCTTAACCCATGCGTGTCTGTGTTACAGCAAAATCAGCAATTGCAACTTTAGGATGTCAACTTTCTCCGATACCGATATCAGCATGGCAGAGCTTGAATTCTGCGACTTTGAGGGAAAAAATGCCTTTGATATTAAATACTTTACAGCCGCATCCCTCACCGATCTTGTTTATCATGACGGCCTTCATGCCACGCGATTTTCCACCCAACCCATTCTGGTCTTTCAAGGAAACACCCGTATTATTATTCTGGAAAAATCCATTATTTTCAATGGGAAAACACATACTTTCGGAGAAGACAAGTACACCGAAAGTATGGAAAAACACCCCACTCAAATAACACAATCATAGGTGGATTTTTACTTTACATTTGTAAAAGGTTAACCTTTTCTTGAGACCTGCCATGCAACAATTATGTTAACAATAATATGCGACATAACGCGTGGGGGTAATGGTGGTTATTTATTGGAAACACAGGAAACTGGGTGCTGTTTTCGTCGAAATAGCGCACGAATTAGGCATAAATCCATTGTATAGCTTTAGCAAATACAAAAATGAGATTATAGTGGATCTGCCGTGGACGCGAGTTATTTTGACTCCTGCCGCAGTGCTTCGAACCGAACGAGAAAATATATACGATGACACACGCCCCTGCGCAGATAAATGCACATCAGATAGCCCTTTTTCTGGACCTTCTTCATCGTCTTCAGAAAGTGGATGCGGAATTTCCGATCCAGTATGCCATTTGCCTGATGCACATATACAAAAATGAAGGAGGCACGATTTCGTCCTTGGCCGAACACGCCGGACTGGCTTTGTCAACCGTATCGCGCATTGTCGGCGCCCTGTCCACCACACGCCAATACGGCGAGGCCTTTGGCTTTATCGAAGTTCATCAATCGAAAAGCGATAGCCGGAAAAAAGAAATTTTCCTGACCGACAAAGGCCGCGCGACGATTCAGGACTTTGTTGCTCCTTTGGCAACGGTTTTATAACTCTATTACAACTCTCCCACTCCCCGCACGCGCGGAGCAAACTCGTCCAGAACCCATCCGGCAGGATGTGGGCGCGTGAGTGTCAAGAATGGCGCGAGTTGCGCGGACACTTTCTCAAGGATTGGTGCCACGCCCACACGCTCTGACAGCATGGTCATCACCACCGTCAGCGGATCATCGGTCATCGGCAAATACACCACGTTCAGATCATCACGGGAGGCCACATGATGAACCTTGGCCAGATCATCCAGAACTTTATCCATGCCCCCGATATCGTCAACCAATCCCAATGGTTTGGCTTGCCGTCCGGTATAGGCACGCCCTTTGGCAATTTTTTCGACCTGTTCCGGTGTTAATTTCCGCCCCGCGGCCACCCGTGCGATAAAGTAATCATAAACATTATCGAGCGTGGCTTCGAATTGGCGTTGTTCCGATTCCGAAAACGGCGTGTTCATGGACATCATACCGGAATTTTCGCCGTATTTGACACTGTCCCATGTCACATGGAATTTATCCCACACACCTTGCAGATTGATTTTTCCACCGACCACACCAATCGATCCGGTCAACGTGGAATCCATGGCATAAATTTTATCCCCTGCCACCGCGATCCAATATCCTCCGGATGCGGCCAACGCCCCCATGGACACAATCACCGGTTTTTTCTTGGCCGTTTTGGCCCAGATCAAGGCGCGGTGAATGGTTTCAGACGCTGACGGACTTCCCCCGGGACTATTGATCCGCATGACAATCGCTTTGACCGCCGGATCATTGGCGGCATCATCAATGGCATCGACAATATCACTGGCTCCGGCAAATTTATCGCCCATCCCATAGGGCGATGATTTGGTGGATCCGCTGATAATCATTCCCTCCACCGGAATCACGGCAATCGTCGGCCCCATGGGCTTATCCAATAACTTGTCTTCGGTGCGTTTGTGGCTGATGGATGCCGCATAACGTTCGATGGTGACAAACCGCGCATTCTTGTACGCGGCCCGCAATTCCTCTACCATCACATCCTCATAATCCAGCTTATCAATCAAACCGGATTCCAACGCCACCTTATCGGTCAACAACCCTTTGTTTAACAATTCGTCAAATGACGATGCCACTTTTTTGCGCGAGGCCTTGATCGGATCCACCAATTGCGTGGCCAGATCGGTGACCAAACTCTGGGTCGATTCACGGCTAGCGGGGCTCATATGATTGGATGTTAAATGCTCCATCGCATTTTTATATTCCTTGCGCTGGAAAAACTGGCCTTTAACGCCGTATTGATCCATCACATCCTTAAAGAAAGGAACCTCCATATCAATGCCGCCAATCGCAATCATTCCGACAGGCTGCATCCAGATTTCATCAAAGACCGACGCCAGATAATACAGCCCCAACCCATATCCGCCTTCCCCATAAGATTCAGAGAAAATCACAGTTTTCTTGCCACTGGCTTTAAAGCGGAGAACCGCCGCCCGCAAGCTTTGCAATTGGGACAGGTTATACCCGCCACCATCGGCCTTCACCGCCAGAGCTTTGACCGCAGGATCCTTCGCACCACGATCAATAGCATCCACGACAGCATCAATCGTCGCCGGAGCCTTATCCATCTGTATCATGGCCAAGACCTGAGTCATCCCCGTTGTTTCAGGCAATTCGCCATTCAGATGCAACGACAAAACCATGTTATCCGGCAGTTTCGGAGCCACCGCATCCCCTACTTCGATCGCCGACCAAACTCCCAACCCGCACAGGATCAACATCAGGATCCCCAACGTCAAGGCCAAAGACCGGACAACCCGCCACACCCCGCGCAGAATGGCTTTCGGAACAGACACCAAAGCAGAAAGTCTGGACACAGGTGCCTTATCCGGCGGCTGTGGGGATGGTGACGCCGGATTATAAACAACAGTGCGCCCGCGCAGCCAACTATGATGGGACATGGTCAATTCCTCTTAAAAATCTTAAAAATTACAAACACTGCGCTTTATGACGCAACCAATGATCCAGCAGCACACAGGCCATCATCGCCTCCACAACGGGCGCGCCACGCAATCCCACGCAGGGATCATGCCGCCCCTTGGTGACAATGTCGGTTTCCTGCCCAAATTTGTTGATGGTCGGAACGGGAATGAGCAAGGAACTGGTAGGCTTGAACGCCACCCGCACGACAATATCCTGCCCCGTAGAAATCCCCCCCAGAATGCCGCCCGCGTGATTGGATAAAAAGACCGGCTGGCCTTCCTCCCCGATCCGCATCGCATCGGCGTTATCTTCTCCACGATAGGTAACGGTATCAAACCCGTCACCAATTTCGACCCCTTTCACGGCATTGATCGACATCATGGCTTTCGCCAGATCGGCATCCAGCTTATCGTAGACCGGAGCCCCCAAGCCCGCCGGACATCCGGAGGCCACACATTCCACAACCGCACCAATGCTGGATCCTGCTTTGCGGATATCGCCCAAATACGTCTCCCACGCTGGAATGACGGCCGCATCCGGACAGAAAAATGGATTGTTATCCACCTCTTGCCACTTCCAACGGGTGCGATCGACACCGTGCGTGCCCAGTTGCACCACGCCGGCCTTGATAAAAATATCGGCTCCCAGTTGCTCCATCAAGACTTTGCGCGCAATGGCTCCGGCGGCGACACGGGCCGCAGTCTCCCGTGCCGAAGAGCGCCCTCCGCCCCGATAGTCACGAATGCCATATTTGGCATCATAGGTATAATCGGCATGTCCGGGGCGGTATGTGTCTTTGATATCGCCATAATCTTTGGATTTTTGATCTGTATTTTCGATCATCAGGGAAATCGGCGTGCCGGTTGTCTGCCCTTCAAAGACACCGGACAGAATTTTCACCCGATCGTCTTCCTGACGTTGGGTCGTAAATTTCGACTGCCCGGGTTTCCGTTTATCCAGAAACACCTGAATATCTTCTTCACACAAAGGAATGCGGGGCGGCACCCCATCGACAACCACCCCCAGCGCGGGCCCATGACTTTCGCCCCATGTCTGATATTGGAACAATGTTCCGAACCGATTCCCGCTCATCTTTATGTCCTTTTATATATCTGCTATATATCCGCGTATACGCTGTTTCTTTGTACCGCGAAGCGCCCGACGTGAAAAGACGAATTCTTACAAAGATTGGATACGAGTTTTCGGGAATGTCAAGACGACCGTTGTCCCGATCCATTTTTGCGAGAAAATCTCGACCTCACCACCGTGGAGACGCATCAAGGATTGCACCAAGGTCAATCCCAACCCGATCCCCGAAGTGGATTTGTTCAAACGCCCGTCCGTAACCCCGAATTTCGACATGACACGCTTAATCTCGTCTGGTTCCAAGCCAATCCCTGTATCGGTGATGGACAAACGGAAGTTCTGGTCTTCATCAATTTCACCGGAAATAGAAATCCGGCCCCCTTCGGGCGTAAATTTGATGGAATTCGACAGAATATTGGTCAGGATTTGACGAATGGCCACTTCCTCACCAATCATGACCGGCATATGAGAATAATCAACATCCGGCACAATTAAATGGGAATCCCGGATCTTCTGCATGTGCATTTCCAGCGTACTCTGCACCAATTTTTTCATATCAATCCGGCTTTCTTTCAATTCCCGCTCGCTGGCATCAATACGGGATATATCCAGAATCTGATTGATAATGGACAGAAGATGCTTGCCACTCTCATGGATGTCCCGCGCATATTCCCAATAAGATTGCGGCTCGATGGGCCCGAACACCTGATTGCGGATGATTTCCGAGAACCCGATAATGGAATTTAATGGCGTCCGTAATTCGTGACTCATATTGGCCAAAAACTCGGATTTTGCACGGTTAGCCATATCGGACTCGCGCTTGGCTTCCTGCAATTGCATTTCAGCCTCTTTGCGCTTGCTGATATTCTCGATATTCCCTTCGTAATAAATCAGGGTGTCATATTCATCAAAGACCGGACGGACCGATTCCTGAATCCAGAAATGAGTGCCATCCCGATGACAGGCTTCGAATTCAAATATCTCTTGAGGCGCGGCAGGATCAATATTCCGCACAATGCGTAACCGTTCGATCGGAGATACAAATAATTCCTGATGGGCATTTCTGACGTCACGCACCATAGTCTCTGGAGCATCAAAGCCAAAAATATGCGCCATGGCCGGATTCACGGATATCAATTTTCCATCCGGATTTACCTGATAAATCCCATTCGCCGAATTTTCCCAAATGGATTTATATTTCCGCTCAGCCTCCCCCAAAGCCCACTCCGCTTTCTGGTGGCCCGCCATATCCGAAAAACTTCCGACAACCCGCATATTGCGGTTCTCATCCATCCGGATCATCGACACGACCATCTCGACCGCCCGATATTTTCCGTCCGATTCCCGCAACGACGTATTGACACGATAGCCGGGACGCAATCCTTTGATTAACTGCGATACGGCTTTTCTTTGCTCGGCTTCATCTTTGGGATGAATAAGGTCGAACAAATTCTGCCCCATACTTTGATTGACCGGATACCCTGTCAATTTCGACCATGCATCGTTCAGAAACAGAATCTCGCCCGATAAGGAAATTTCAAAAATGACATCTGATATGGCATTGATAATGGCTTTATTCTCGCGTTCCGCCTTACGCAGGACATGATTCAACCGTTCACGTTCTGCAATTTCGCGCCCCAGATCCACATTGCGTTTTTCCAATTCGCCATTCATCCGGACCAAAGCAACCGCCGTGTCTTTTGATTTTCGCGCATAAACCGTTGCCGCGCCGGTCCCGACCAACCCCATCCCCAACAGGATCCACGGCATCAAAACCAAAAGCCTGTCTTGCAATGATCTGGTAAAGACAATGTTCAAATCGAGATTTGTCGCATGAAGACGCGCATCGGTATAAACACGGATTTCATCGTCTTTGTTGACGACCGTCTTTTTATCCTCAAAGCTATAGAGCGTTGCTCCGCTTGCCGTAT
>CAZMZK010000078.1:0-6542 GCA_964570705.1 uncultured Micavibrio sp. | reverse complement strand
ATGTTCAAGAGGCGACGGCGCGCATTTTAAAAAATGCGGTCGATACCAATGGCAAGAAATATAACGTGTCGCAATCGGCATCCGTTGTTCTCCGCCCCGATGGCAGCATCGTCGCCTTGGTCGGGGGCGTTGATTACAATAAAAGCCAATATAACCGTGCAACCCAAGGCTTGCGCCAACCTGGCTCATCGTTCAAACCGATTGTGTATCTGTCCGCCATTGAACGCGGTGCCAATGAATACACGCCGGTGGTCGATGCCCCCATCACGATTGGAAAATACAGCCCGCAAAATTTCGGGGGAAAATATTACGGGGATATTTATTTGATTGATGCCCTGACCTTGTCGTTGAACACCGTTTCGGTACGGCTGGCACAGGCTGTGGGTATTGACAATGTGATCAATGTTGCACGCCGGATGGGCATTACCGCCGATCTGGTCCCCAACCTGTCTTTGGCTTTGGGAAGTTCGGAAGTTCCGATGGTGCAAATGGCACAGGCCTATGCCACGATCAACAGCGGTGGTTACGCCGTGAAAGCCTATGGGATCACCAAAGTAAAAACCAGCAAAGGCAAAGTCCTGTTTAACTACCAACCGGACCCCACACCACGCGTCTTCCGTGGAGCCGATATTCAGGTTCTGACCAATATGATGATGAGTGTCATTCAAAACGGCACCGGCCAAGGAGCCAAGGCCGGCTTCTTCGAGGCCGGAAAAACCGGAACATCCCAAGACCATCGGGACGCGTGGTTTGATGGATTTACCCACGATTATATTGCTGTTGTCTGGTTTGGAAATGACGATAACTCCTCTATGAAAACCACCATGACGGGTGGAGCCATCCCTGCGCAATCGTGGAAAGCCATTATCACCGCCGCTAAAGCCGACCCGACCCCGTCCCCCTATAATCTGCTCAAAGGGGCGGATGTCACGGATAATGATTTTTCGAGCCTATTGGGAAATATTGTCTCAACGCCGTTTCCGGACATGAAGGATGATTCATCCCCCGCTCAAGATCCGGGACACCCCCAAAGCGGGTTTCCCAGAATCTCTCCACGAGTTCCATCGGATGCCGATGGCGGGCCAGTGGGATATCACCGTCTGAACAATTAGCAATCTAATCTTTCCGTAACGCGTCGGGATGAATGCCGGTTTCTTTGGAAATCATGTAATAAACGGAGTCGAGATTCAGATCTCCGCCCGTGCCATGCAATTTGACATGATGCGCCATGGCGGCATCCATCATGATAATCGATTTATCCGGTTGGTTCCGTTTGCGCATATGCTCTTCGGTCAAATCCACAATAATTTCGATAGTTTTATCGGCAATCGTGATTTTGTGGTGTTTTTCATATCCGGAACGCAGATTCTTGACGATATCAATGGTCTGCGCCGCTGTTGGTACCGACAAAAATACTTTCTGGAAGCGGCGATCCATCGCCGGATCAAGCGCCACATAAATCCGGAATTCGTCCAGAGTGGTGGCCCCGATCACGTGCAAATCCCCCACCGTCAGATAGGGTTTCATGACCTCGGATAAGCCTTTATAGGCACTGCCTTCGCAGGACGGCATAATCTGGTGCATTTCATCCAGAAATAAAATAACCTTGGGGTACGCCGGATCGTGATAGCGTTCGGCCACACCTTTGCACAACGGCAAGAACCGTCCCTGAAATTCCGCAGGCCCCATGGTTCCGGCGGACATAGCGGCCAGATCGACCTCCATCACCCGCGCATCTTTTAAATATTCGGGCACGTCACCCGCCACAATTTTCTGCGCCAATCCGGCACATAACGCGGTCTTCCCCACCCCTGCCGGAGCCAGCAACGCCACGTTTTTCCGTCCCTTTTGCAATAAAATCAAAATGGCCTGATCAATTTCTTCATCGCGCCCCGTAATCGGGTCAAACCGCCCTGCCCGCGCCAATTCGGTAAAATCACGACAATATTTATGGAACAATTCTTGTAACTGTTCATCGGAAACTTTGTATTTAATGTTCGGGTTACCCATAGACTGACTCATCCGTTGCAATGGCGTGACATCGCCTGAGCAATATCCTCCGCCGTGTATCCCTGAATGTAAAGAAGAGAAGTTAAATCTGTATGAATAATCTGGTTGGGAATGACATCGGCCACTTTCGGCTTTGGCTGGAACCCAACGCCCACCCCTGCCGCTTGTAACATCGGGATATCGTTGGCTCCATCGCCGACAGCCATCGTGTCGTCCAATCCGATACGGGCCTGTTTGGCATAGGATGTTAAAAACATCCGTTTGGCATCTTTGTCCAGAATGGGGGGCAGAACACGGCCCGTTAGCCGCCCCGCGACAATGTCCAGAATATTGCCATGATGCCCATGAAACCCACACCGATCCGCAATGGCCGAGGTAAAAAAGGTAAATCCGCCGGACACCAGATAACACGCCGCCCCGAAAAACCGCATCACCTGCACCAGAGTTTCCGCTCCGCGATGCAAGGTCATCGCCGCCAACGTGTCGGCCAAAGCGGTTTCAGGTAGTCCCTCCAGCATGGCCACACGCTGTTCCAAGGCTTGCTTGAAATCCACCTCCCCGCGCATAGCCGCCGCCGTAATCGCGGCGATTTTATCTTCAACGCCCCAGCGCGCGGCCAATTCATCCAGAGTTTCCCCGACAACGATGGTCGCATCCATATCGGCGAGGAGAAGTTTCTTCCGGCGGTGGTCGGCGGGTACATGGAAAACATCCACATGATCCGATGAAAGCTCCCGACGCAGCGCGACAAAATCTGTGGGGGGCATGGCCGCAGGGACATTCCACTCCATCGCGACACCGGACTGCAACACGCGCGGAGGGCCAAACGGGTTTAACGTTTTCAAGAAAGGATGCGCCACATAACGCTCCGGCGTCAGGTCACCGTGCTGTGCCACAAGGATCAGGATATGCGGGGCCCCAACCATATCTTGTTCCATATTTTTTCCTGAACCTTTTTACGCTTTCCGCAAACGGGCGACAAAAAATCCGTCCATCCCGCCCAAAGACGACAAATGGGATGGCAAAATGCGGACATCTCCGCGCGGGGTGATAATTTCGCTTAAGCCGCCCAATTCGTGCACATGCACAGGTTCGCGCGACATGTCGGGATGGGTCTCCAGAATGCGTTCGATCTGGAATTCTCCTTCGTCCTTTTGCAGAGAGCAGGTGCAATAAATCAATGTGCCACCCGGGGCCAGCATGGCAATGGCATTTTCCAACAACCGCGCCTGTAAATCGACCAAAGAATTCACATCGGCCGGTGATTTCATCCAGATCACATCAGGATTGCGGCGCACAGTTCCGGTGGCCGAACATGGCGCGTCCAACAGGATAAAGGGCACTTTGTCACGGGATTTCCACACGGCGGCGTCCGCCACTTCGACCCGCACATGATCATCCAGACGGAGGCGTTTCATATTGTCTTGCAACCGTTGCAACCGTTTGGCCGAACGATCCACCGAAATGACATGAGCGCCCAATGCCGCCAATTGTGCGGTTTTTCCACCCGGCGCCGCGCATAAATCGACCACAGTTTGCCCCGCAACCCGATCGCCCAATAATTTCACAGGGATCGCCGCCGCCGCATCCTGCACCCACCAGAACCCATCCTGAAATCCGGGCAGATCCTGCACCATTTTTGATCCCATCAACCGCAAACTGCCGGTTGGCAAAATCTCGGCTTCCAGGGCTTCGGCCAAAGATTCCGCGCTATCGGGTGATTTCAGGGATATATCCAGCGGGGCTTCCTGCAAATTGGCTAACGCAATATCAATGGCGTTTTTCAGCCCATAATCATTAATCCAGATTTTCAACAACCATTCCGGCGTGTTCAACCGCGCCACATCCTGACGGGTTGTCCATTCCTTGCCTTCCGAGGTAATCCGGCGCATCAGCGCATTGACAAAGCCTTTGATCCGGCCATGCCCTTCGGATTCCACCAATAAAACCGATGTATTAACGGTGGCATGATCCGGCACATTCATAAACAAGGCCTGCGCCACGCCCAGACGCAGCACATATTCCAGCAAGGGCGGGTTGAGCGGTTGGTCAGGACGCGCCAAAGACCGGCGAATAATATCATCAATCTGGCCCAAACGGCGAATAACGGTGGTGACCAACATACGGACAAAAGCGCGATCCCGCTGGGCCAAAGCGGAAAAGTCCCGACTTCCCTCTAAAGCCTGATCCAGGGTATGGCGGTGCTGGAAAACCTGTTGCAAAATCCCCAAGGCCACCTTGCGTGCCTGCAACATCTCTTTTTGCGAACCCCCGCCATTCTGATGATGGCCGTTTTGACCACCCTGATCATATAAATCGGGCTGTCCGGAGGAGGTAAAAGATGCGGAGGAAGGTGCTTGTGTCTGTTGGGTCATTCCCTTTTTTAACCGACTTTTCCACCAAAGTAAATCATGGAAGGAAGAAATTGCCTTGACCCAGAAAATATCCTACTCTGGGGGGATCGCGTCACCCGATGCAAAAAATGGCAAAGGTTCCTTAAAACAATGGCATTGGTTTCCCCCTCACCCGATTACGGCTATGGCATAAATGCCAAGCCTATGTTGGTCTCTCCCAAGGTTTTTTCTCTGGGGGGAGATGGGCGTGTGAGGGGAGCGTTTTTCGCGCTGACTTTGTTATCTTTTGTGCCATCTCCCGCCTATGCGGCCCTTAATATCCCGATTACTGTCAATTTGTCGGAAGCTGTGACGGTCACGGGCACACCGCAAATCGCGGTCGATGTCGGCGGCACCACACGTTATGCCACCTATACATCCGGCACCGGAACCAATGCTTTAACCTTCACCCTTGCGCCGCAGGCCGGAGATGTCGATCTGGATGGTGTCACAGTCGCATCCCCCATTCAATTAAATGGCGGCACGATCAAAGATAGCAAAGGCAATGATGCCACGCTTACCTTTACCCCACCCAATACCTCAAACGTCAAAGTCAATTACCCATCACTGGGGATGGATTTTGTTTACGATTCCGATGGGCGATACACCCTCAATGGCACAGCGTATAATGATTTGACGTCCTTTCTGACGGCCACCGGAGGATCTTTTACCCGCGCCAGTATTGGTACTTATTTTGATTCATCCGGCAATTTGCAAACCGCAGCCAGCGGAGTTCCCCGTTTTGATTATGACCCCGTCACCCATGCCGCCAAAGGTATCTTGATTGAGGAAGGCCGATCAAATTCTATCACTTATTCAGATCAACTCAATAATGCTGCATGGACCAAGGTTGCAACAACAGTTTCGGCCGATGTAGCCACTTCTCCTATCGGGACGGCATCGGCAGATAAAGTCATTGCCACAGCCACGACCGCCCAACATTATGTTGATAGCCCTGCTGTCAGTTTGATATCGGGAAATTCCTATACTTACAGTATGTTCACAAAAGCGGCAGAATGGTCATATATCCAGATTGCGCTTCCTACGAGCGCTTATGGACCAAATGTTTGGGCCAATTTTAACCTATCAACCGGAGCCGTGGCGAGTACAGGGGCATCTGCTGTTGCAACCATACAGTCTGTTGGATCGGGATGGTACCGGATCAGTGTAAAGGGAACATCGGGTACAACAAACACGTTGAAATTCGCAACTATCCCTCTGCAATCCGATCTGGCGTCACGGGCCCCGACATTTACTGGCGATAGCACATCGGGGGTTTATGTGTGGGGCGTTCAGGCCGAGCAAGGAACATTCCCTACGTCGTTTATTCCGACAACCACCACGACTGCTACACGTGCTGCCGATCTTATTACCATTCCAACAGGAAGTTGGTATAGTCAATCACACGGGGCAGTATTTAGTTCTGTTAGCTGGCAATCGGGAACCGGGTCCGGTTTTCCATCTTTTATGCGTATTGATGATACGACAAATGCGAATTATTGGAATTTCTTTTACAATATGGCGGCAGCGACGATCGGGGTGGATGGTATTAATGGGGGTGTTTCCCAAGGATCATTTACACAATCTTCTGCAACATCTGGCAGCATTCGTATGGCATCCGCCCAAGCTTTCAATAACACCAATACGGCATTTAACGGGGTATTAAAGACATTGGATACGTCGTGGAATCCGCCAACAGTGACACAGCTTGCTTTTTATAACACGAATGCCGCGCGGTGGATTAATAAGTTCAAATATTATCCAGCACGTGTTATTGATGCGCAATTGCAATTGTTATCGCACTGAACCACTATAGCGAAATTCAAATAAAATGATTCAATTTTAGCTGGGAATTTGCCCCCTCATCCACCCCTCTCCCAAGTCTGTTTAGTCCCAGACTCTTCAGGGGCTGGTTTGGGGACAATAAAAAGGCCATCAGATGCTTTTTCAAATCGTCCACGCTGTCGTAATGATATTTTTTCGTGGCATTCTTCTTGATAATCTTGTTCATCACCTCCACTTGCCCATTCGTCCACGGATGCTTAAATTTGGTCAACTTGTGGCGGATCCCTTCCGCCTCACAGACAGCATCAAACGGATGGATTTTGTCTTTCGGGCGGAGATGCTCCGCCAATAAGG